>CAZLYJ010000012.1:0-14134 GCA_964563845.1 uncultured Candidatus Saccharibacteria bacterium
ATATTTCGCACTCTTAAATTTAAGAAGTAGGGATTTCATATATTTTTAATGCCGCCAAAGAAAAACTTGAAATTGTCAGCGGTGCGGCTCTGCTGTCTTTCCGAATTTTCGCGGGGGACTTCCCTTGCCGCCTGCGGTGGAGAAATGCGTTCGAACTATTTTTAAAATACAGCACACAAGTTACTACTCTTTACAAATTTTAAATAGTATGTTATTTTTTAAGTAATCGAGAATAGTTCTTTAAATTTCAAATAAGAAAGGAGGTGGTTGAAATGGCAGTCGGCATTGTGGCATTCGCATTTGGCACTCCAGACAGTATTTTTCCAAACTGGCTAATCGCTAAGATTACCTTGCGGAAGGCGCGGGAGTTAAATGCTCCAATATACACTCAACGCGATATTCGTATCAATGTTCTTATGGAGCCCAGAATAGAAGTGAGGTATATCAAAGAAAAGCCCGATAATCCGCCGCCAACTCTGCGCATCGCGCGAGGAGCTGTCCAGTGGGCGAAACAACATAGACTCACCGAGTTGTGGGTCGTGGCCGCTAAACCGCATCTCTGGCGCGTTTTGCGAGATGTCCAGCAATCTGTTCAAGAAGACGGAGCACTGATCGAAGTTCATGTCTGCGAGGAAATCAAACAGTACTCGAAAGATTCGTGGTTTTGGCCCGATTCCACACAAAAACGCACTCGTTCTTGGAAAAACTGGTGGCCCCGAGAATTAATTCTCAGGCTTATGCCGTTTTTTATTTACAAGCGCGTGGCAAGTTAACTAACGCTTGTCAGTTATCGAGCCCCTTGCGGTTTACCGCTTGGGGCTTTTTTATTTACAATTGAAATTATCGCTACAATTTATTATTCTATTGGTATGGATATCAAAGAGTATAAACAATCAGCCAAACTTATAAGAGACAACGAGATTTATAAAGTTTACGACCTGTCTGATCTGAATCATTTAACGGTTTCTTTAACCGAGCTTTATTCTCAAAAAGCCACGACTGGCCATTCCCACAACAATGCCGACGAGGTTTATGTTTTTATTGACGGCGAAGGATTAATGGAGGCGGCTAACCGCAAGTTTCAAGTTAAAGCCGGAGACATAACGCTCGTGCCGGCCGGCGATTTTCATAAGGTTTATAATCAAGGAGAAAAAACTTTGAGTTTTTGGACGATTTTTGAAAAATACGAGGGTAGAGGAAAATAAAATCTCTAATTGTTTATATTAATACGATTTTGCTTTCTCTCACAGCTTTGGCGATTAAATTTTTCACGTTGAGTTTTTTTTCGGATAATTTAACGATTTTGAGATTGGCCTTAGTTTTCGGGCTTTTAGGTGCGAAGAGTGAACAAGTGTCGTCGCAGGGGATGATAGAAGTTTCAAAAGTGCCGATTTCCCTGGCTTTGGCGATAATTTCTTCTTTATCAAAGCCGCACAAGGGTCTTAAAATCGGAATTTTTATCGCTTCTTCAATAACTTTAATATTTTCCAAGGTTTGAGAAGCCACTTGGCCGATTGATTCGCCTGTGATAAGCGCCGAAGCTTTTTCAGTTTCAGCGATTTTTTCGGCGATTCGCAGCATAAATCTCCGGTAAAGAACAACTCTAATTTTTTCATCTATGCCTGAAGAAACTATTTTTTTTTGGATTTCGGCAAAAGGAATTAAAATCAGTTTTGATTTTTGTTGTTTTTCTGCGGGAGAAAATTTATTCAAAATTTTCACTAAATCTTTTGCTTTTTCAATGGAATTTTTAGAAGTGAATGGGTAGGAATGGAAGTGGAGATAAATCGTTCCAACTCCTCTTTTTTGAACGAAATAAGCGGCTACGGGAGAATCAATGCCGCCCGAAAGAAGTAATATTCCCTTGCCGCTTGAATTAGCCGGCAAGCCGCCGGGACCTTTAATTTTCTCTAAATATAGAAAAGCGTTGTTTTCGGTTATTTCTATAAAAATCGTTATTTCCGGGTTTTTTAAATCAACTTTCTTTTTCAGATTTTTAACAACGCTTTCGCCGACTTTTTCGTTGATTTCTTGAGAGGAGAGAGAAAATTTTTTGTTCGATCTTTTAGCGGAAACCCTGAAGGTTTTAAATTTTTTATTTTTGACTAGTGTTAGAACTGTTTCTTGGATTTTTTCAATTTCGTTTTTTGTTGAAACTGCGAAAGCGAAATAGGCGATGCCGAAAATGTTTTTTAAAACATCCGATTGTTGATTTTTGTCAGTTAATTTAATCAGAATTCTTCCGGAGATTCTTTTTACAAATTCCCAGCTCCCCGGTATTTGAATGTTTAGCGCGGCTTTGATGTTGTTTACCAATTTTTCTTCAAAAAACTTTCGGTTTTTTCCTTTTATTCCAATTTCGGCGTAATGGCAGACGATGTAATTCATTCTTAAAATTATACCAATTTTCTCTATTTTTGATATTATAGAATAATGAAAATTCTCGCCATTGAAACTTCCTGCGATGAGACGGCTATCGCGCTTGTGGAAGCGAAAGAGGGCTTGAGTTCTTCAACAAGCTCGGGGTTGCGTTTTAAAATTCTGAAAAACCTCGTGGCTTCACAAATTAAGGTTCATCAGCCGTTTGGCGGCATTGTGCCGAATTTGGCAAAACGCGAGCATCTTAAAAATCTGCCGATTCTTTTTAAAAAAATAGCGGTTAATGGGCATGCCATAAACCCCGATATTGTCGCCGTTACCGTTGGTCCGGGATTGGAGCCGTGTCTTTGGACGGGAATAAATTTTACCAAAGAATTATATAAAAAATCCAAAATTATCGGCGTAAGCCATTTAGAGGGCCATTTATACAGTTTTTTGATTTCAAAAAGGAAAATTGAATTTCCGGCAATTTCATTATTGGTGAGCGGCGGACACACAATTTTACTTTTAATGAAAGATTTAAATCATTATAAAAAACTTGGAGAGACGCGCGATGACGCGGTTGGCGAGGCGTTTGATAAGGTTGGCCGTTTATTGGGTTTGCCTTATCCGGCCGGTCCGATAATTGAAAAATTCGCAAAAAAGGGAAACCCTGAGGCAGTTAATTTCCCCCGACCGATGATTAATCAGAAAAATTACGACTTCAGTTTTTCGGGGCTGAAAACGGCGGTTTTTTACTATCTTAAAAATCAAGAAGAAAGATTTTTGGCGGACATTGCCGCTTCTTTTCAGGCAGCGGCTTTTGATGTTTTAATTTCTAAAACTCTGAGAGCGGCTCAAGAATACGGGGTTAAATCGATTTCTATTTCTGGGGGAGTGGCCGCTAATAAAACTTTGCAAAAACAATTTAAATTAAGAATTAAAAACTTGAAATTAAAAATAGATTTTTTAGCTCCGCCAAAATTTCTATGTACGGATAACGCGGCAATGATTGCGGTTGCCGGTTATATAAACTATCTTAAAGAAAAAAAACGGCGGCTGACGGCAAACGGGAATTTATCAATCTGAACAATAATATGGACTTTTTTTCTTTCTTAAAAAATTTTGATTGGAGATTAAATTTATCGGTTTTGTTTCTTACGGCCGTCGGGTTATTAAGTTTAGCCAGCACAGAACAATCTTTGTTTTATAAGCAGCTTATTTGGCTCGGTATCGGACTGATTATTATTGTTTTACTTGTTAAATTAGATTGGCGGCCGCTCATTAATCACGCGGGAGTGATTTGGGGTATTTATTTTATAGCAATTATTCTTCTTTTAATTACTTATTTTTTTGCTCCTTCGATTCGCGGAAGCAAGGGGTGGTTGCCGATAGGTCCGCTTAAAATCCAAACTTCGGAATTTGCCAAAATTTCTTTAATTATTCTTTTTGCTTATTTTTTCAGCCGTCGCCATGTTTCTATCGCCAGAATTTCCAATCTTTTGATTTCTTTTTTTTATTTTTTCACGCCGGCGGCTTTAATCGCGCTGCAGCCCGATCTTGGTTCGGCCTTGATTCTTTTCGCCATTTGGTTTGGATTTCTTTTGGTTTCCGGAATTCGTTGGCGGCATTTGATTGGAGCGGTTGTCATTTTTTTAATTCTGGGAGCGATTATGTGGGGAAGCGTTTTGAAAGATTACCAAAAAAATAGGATTGTCGGCGTTTTCTTTCCTGAGAGAGATTTTTTGGGAGTTAATTATAATGTTATTCAAGCAAAAATTGCCATAGGTTCGGCAGGACTTTTTGGTAAGGGGTTTCAGCAGGGGACTCAGGCGCAACTTGGTTTTTTGCCGGAAGCCCAGACGGATTTTATTTTTGCCGCCGCAACGGAAGAGTTTGGTTTACTTGTCGGTTTTCTGACAATTACCGCTTTTGTTTTTTTAATATTTTCAATTATCAGAATTGGTTTTAATTCCGACACTAATTTTAGCCGATTTATTTGTTTGGGGACCGTTATTATGCTTGGCGCGCAATTTATTTTAAATATCGGCTCTAATTTGGGATTGACTCCGGTAATAGGCGTCACTTTCCCATTTTTAAGTTATGGCGGATCGTCTTTATTGACTAATTTTATACTTATTGGAATCGTTCAATCTATGGCAATTAAGCGCTAATAAATTCTATATTTAACAATGAAAACGATTTTAACAAATTCGGCTCTAGGCGTTTTTTTATTGATAATGCTTTTAATTGGCATTTTTGTTAACGGGTTGAGCCCAGGTTCTGCTCCTCAATTAATTCAAATTCCGACAAGCGTTGATATTCAAAAAGGAACCGGCCTTAATGAAATAACCAACCTTTTAATTTCAAAAGGATTGATTCGTTCGGGATTGATTTTTAAGCTGTACGCGATTTTTAGCGGCGAAGCCAAACATTTGAAAAGCGGCCGTTACGTGTTTTATTCTCCGGTCTCAATCCCTTCGTTAATAAAAACATTGGGAGAGGGACCGGCGGAAATTTCAGCGGTAATTTTTCCGGGAATGACGCTGAAAGAAATTGATGAAAGACTGGCGTCTTTAGGGGTTATTGACAGCGGAGATTTGATGAATTATAATTCAACGAAAGGCTTCAACAATTTGGAAGCTGATTATTTTTTTGTCAAAAAAGCGGTTTCTTTGGAAGGGTATTTATTACCAGACACTTATCGGTTTTATCCAAATTCCGATATTAAAATAATAGTCAAGAAAATTTTAAATAATTTTAAAGAAAAAGTTTTGCCGCTTTTTCAAGAAACCAGCCGCACTATTGACAAAAATGATAAAATGCCGAGAATATTAATTCTGGCATCTTATTTGGAAAAAGAGGTGATAGACGACGATGAACGCAAAATAGTCGCCGGAATTTTTGAAAAAAGATTAAAAGCCGGCATGCCACTGCAGATTGACGCTACGGTTATTTATGCCAAGTGTTTGGGGGAATTTTTAAATTGCCCGGCGCTTAAAAAAAGCGATTACGCGATTGATTCGCCTTATAACACTTATCGTTATTCCGGGTTAACGCCGACTCCCATAGCTAATCCGTCTTTGGAATCAATTAAAGCGGTTTTAAATAAAAAAAGTTCGCCCTATTGGTATTATCTTTCCGACCCCAAAACCAAAAAAACGATTTTTAGTGAAGATTTTAATGAACACAACAGGAACGTCGCCAAATACCTGTTAAATAAATAAAAAATAATCTTTTTAACAAGAAAGGCGTTTTTTGTTTTGATTTTAATTATGCCGTCAACATTACCGACAAAAATTTTTTCAACTCATCCGGGTAATTTTCTGAAGCAGCCGTTCTTAACGGAAATTCAGCAGTCTTCTTGGCAATGGTTTATTAAAGAAGGATTAAAAGAATTGTTTAAGGAAGTTTCTCCAATTAAAGACCCGACGGGCAATTTAGAGCTTTATTTTTTGGATTATTATTTTGACGAGCCAAAATATGATGAAGAAACTTCTTGGGCTAAAGATTTGACTTACGAAGCGCCGCTTCGGGCAAAAGTTAAATTAGTCAATCTCCATACTAAAGAAACGAAAGAAGCGGAAATTCATTTGGGAGATTTTCCGATAATGACTTCAAGAAACACTTTTATAATCAACGGCGTCGAGCGAGTGGTGGTTTCTCAGCTTATTAGGTCGGCGGGCATTTATTTTACGGCTGAAGCTTATCGCGGGAGGAAACTTTTTGGAGCGAAAATTATTCCCGATCGCGGCAGCTGGCTTGAGTTTTCAACGGAGCCGGACGGTTTTATCGGCGTTAAAATCGATCGTCATCGTAAAGCGGCGGTCACCGATTTATTAAAGATTTTCGCCGATATGTACGGCGTCAAAAATTCTGAAAGCGAAGAAGATATAAAAAAACTTTTTACCGATATTGATACGGGCAATTTGAAATTTATTGAAGCAACGCTGAAAAAAAGCCCGTCAAAAAATTCCATGGATTCTTACGCGGAAATTTATAAACGGTTACGGCCCGGGGATTTAGCCACGCCGGAAAACGCCAAAAGCTTAATTAACGCGATGTTTTTAAGAGACGATAGGTATGGCCTTTCGGCTGCCGGTCGTTATAAATTTAATTCCCGATTGTATTCCAACGATAAAGAAAAGACCCAACTTTTAAATTTTGAAGACATTGTTTTAACAATTAAGGAAATTATCAAATTAAACAACGATCCCGATGCTGAAATAGACGATATAGATCATTTGGGCAATCGACGAATAAAAGCCGTTGGGGAGTTGCTCCAAGGGAGACTTAGAGTTGGCTTTATGAGGCTTCGCCGAACCGCCATTGATAGAATGTCTACTTCCGATATTAATACCATTTCTCCTGTTCAGATTATTGACGCGAGAAGACTGGTGGCCTCGGTCAAAGAATTTTTCATGACTTCGCAATTGTCTCAATTTATGGATCAAACAAATCCTTTGGCAGAGCTTGAGC
Source organism: uncultured Candidatus Saccharibacteria bacterium (assembly GCA_964563845.1). Lineage (GTDB taxonomy): Bacteria > Patescibacteriota > Minisyncoccia > UBA6257 > UBA9933 > JBBTVE01. The sequence continues at coordinate 6,838 of CAZLYJ010000012.1, forward strand.
ACAAGCGCAGGCTTTCTTCAATGGGTCCCGGAGGATTGACAAGAGAACGAGCCGGCTTTGAAGTTCGCGATGTCCATATTTCGCATTACGGACGCATTTGTCCGATTCAAACGCCCGAAGGCCAAAATATCGGCTTGATAAATTATCTGGCTAATTTTTCACGCCTTAATAAATTAGGGTTTTTAGAAACGCCTTACGCGGCGGTGAAAAACGGCAAAGTAACGAATGAAATTGTCTGGTTAGACGCTATTCAGGAAGAAAAATATAAAATCGCCCAAGGAAGCACTAAATTGGATAAAGACGGAAGGATTATTGAAGAATCCGTGGGGATGCGGCAATTTGGCAAACCGGAAACTTGTTTTAAAAAAGAAGTTGAATTTATTGACGTTGCTCCGATGCAAGTAGTGAGCATGGGGACTTCGTTGATTCCATTTTTAGAACATGATGACGCTAACCGAGCGTTAATGGGATCAAACATGCAACGGCAGGCAGTGCCTTTGGTTAATCCTCAAGCGCCGCTTGTTTCCACCGGTATGGAAGAAAAAGCGGCCAACGATTGCGGACGATTGATTCTTGCCGAAGAAGATGGGCGAGTAGTTGAAGTGGACGCGAGAAAAATTGTCATTAAAGGGAAAAAAGAAAAAACTTATATTTTGGATAAATTCCGAAGGTCAAACGATTTTACTTCCATTAATCAGAAGCCGCTCGTTGAAAAAGAACAAAAAATAAAAGCCGGTCAAGCGATTGCCGATGGCTCTTCAACTGACGGAGGAGTTTTAGCTCTTGGACAAAATCTTTTAGTGGCTTTTATGTCTTGGGAGGGGGCTAATTTTGAAGATGCTATTATTCTTTCTGAAAGAGTGGTTAAAGATAATTTTTTCGCTTCAATTCACATAGAAGATTTTTATACGGACGTTCGCGATACTAAATTAGGTCCGGAACTCACAACTCCCGATATTCCAAATGTTTCTGAGGAAAAATTGAAGAATCTTGATGAGGAAGGAATTATTAGGATTGGAGCCGAGGTGAGAGCGGGTGATATTTTAGTGGGGAAGATTTCTCCCAAAGGAGAGATTGAGGTTTCTGCCGAGGAAAAACTTTTGCGGGCTATTTTTGGAGAAAAAGCCAGGGATATCAAAGACGCGTCATTGGTTTTGCCTCATGGAAAAATGGGTAGAGTCATCGGTATTAAAATATTTTCTCGAGAAAAAGGAGACAAGCTTGATCCCGGAGTGATTAAAAGAATTCAAGTTGAGGTGGCGCAATTAAGAAAAGTAAGAGCTGGGGATAAACTTGCCGGTCGGCATGGCAATAAGGGAGTGATTTCGATTATTAGGCCGGTTGAAGATATGCCGTTTCTTGAAGATGGCACGCCGGTGGATATTATTTTAAATCCCCTGGGAGTGGCGTCTCGAATGAATTTGGGACAAATTTTGGAAACCCATTTAGGTTTAGCCGCTAAGCGTTTGGGTTATCGGGCGATTACGCCGGTTTTTGCCGGCGCCAGTGAAGAGGATATAAAGAATGAATTAAAAGCCGCCGGTTTGCCGACCGACGGCAAATTAAAAGTGTTTGACGGTAAAACAGGAGAAGCTTTGCCTTGTCCGATAACGGTCGGTTATATATATATGATTAAATTGCATCATTTGGTTGAAGATAAAATTCATATGAGATCAATCGGTCCTTATTCACTTATCACTCAGCAGCCATTGGGAGGTAAAGCGCAATTCGGCGGTCAGAGATTCGGAGAAATGGAAGTTTGGGCTCTTGAGGGATATGGGGCGGCTCATATACTTCAGGAAATGCTGACTATTAAATCAGACGATATTTCAGGAAGAGCGGCCACCTATGAGGCGATTATTAGAGGTGAAAAAATAAAAAGTCCCAGCACGCCTTCGGCTTTCAATGTTTTAGTGAATGAAATTAAATCCTTAGGGATGGATATTGAATTAAAAGACGGAGAAGAAAACAAACAAATAAAAAAATAAAATGGATTTCAAATCTTTAAAAATTACCATTGCTTCGCCGGAAAAAATTTTAAGCCATTCATATGGCGAAGTTTTAAAGCCGGAAACAATTAATTATCGGACTCAGCGGCCGGAACGCGACGGTCTTTTTTCCGAGCGCATATTCGGTCCAACCAAAGATTATGAATGTTACTGTGGAAAATACAAAAGAATTCGCTATAAGGGCATTATTTGCGATAAATGCGGAGTTGAAATCACGCGTTCTTCGGTGCGGCGCGAGAGAACGGGACATATTAAATTAGCCGCTCCGGTGTCTCATATTTGGTTTTTAAGAAGTATTCCCTCAAGAATCGGATTATTTATTGATGTGCCGTTGCAGAAATTAGCGAAAGTCATCTATTACGCTTCTTATATCGTTATTTCGGTCAATGAAGAAAATCGGAAGAGATTTTTAAGAGAAGTCGAGGGCGAATTCAATTTAAGGAAAAAAGCGTTAAATAAAAATCAACTGTCGGATTTGGAAGAAGCGACGGAAAAAGCGAAAGAAGACTTGAAATCTCTTTTAGTCGGCAAAATTTTATCGGAAGCGGAATATCATAATTTGGCAAAACGTTTCGGCGGCGCTTTTGAAGCTGGAACAGGAGCCGAAGCGGTTAGAAAAATTCTGGAAAAAATTGATTTAAAAGATGAAGTCGCGAAAATTCTTAACGAGTTGAAAGAAACTAAAGATTTAACTAGACAAAAAAAATTACTTTACAAGCTCAAACTTTCCAGAGCTCTTATTAAGGGTGACTTGCGACCGGAATGGACGATTTTTACCGTTTTACCGGTTTTACCGCCGGAACTTCGACCAATGGTGGCGCTTGACGGAGGAAGATACGCTTCGTCGGACCTCAACGATCTTTATCGTCGAGTGATTAATCGCAATAATCGCTTGAAAAAACTTATCGAAATAAAAGCGCCTGAAGTAATAGTCATTAACGAAAAAAGAATGCTCCAGGAAGCGGTTGACGCTTTGATAGACAATTCCGCCCGTTTCGGCGCTCAACAACAGCTTTCCGCCCAAAAGCGGCCGCTACGGTCTTTAGCTGACATTTTGAAGGGGAAACAGGGTAGATTTCGTCAGAATTTGCTTGGGAAGCGCGTGGATTATTCCGGCCGATCAGTAATAGTTGTTGGCCCAGATCTTAAATTCAATGAATGCGGTTTGCCTAAAAAAATGGCTTTGGAACTTTTCAAACCATTTGTTGCGGGTAAGCTTATTGAAAAAGGATTGGCTCATAATATTAGAAATGCCAATCGTTTAATAGAAACCGTTACGCCGCAAATTTGGGAAATTTTGGAAGAAGTAATCGCGAATAAAAAAGTGCTTCTTAATAGGGCGCCAACGCTTCATCGTTTGGGAATTCAAGCGTTCAAACCGGTTTTAATAGAAGATTTGGCGATTAGAATTCCGCCGATGGTTTGCGAAGCCTTTAACGCGGATTTCGACGGCGATCAAATGGCGGTTCATATTCCTTTGTCTGAAGAATCACAAAAGGAAGCGACGGAAAAAATGCTTTCTTCGGGTAACATTTTAAAGCCCGCTTCCGGCGATCCGATTGCTCGACCGACTCAAGATGTGGTTTTGGGTTGTTATTATTTAACGCGAATTTTGTCTCAAGATAATCAAGATAACGGCGGAAAATCAAAAGTTTTTAGCGGTCCGGAAGAGGCAATAACGGCCTATAATTTTGATTTTCTAAAAATTAATGAACCGATTAAAGTTTTTTTGAAAAATAAAATAATTGAAACTAGCGTCGGTCGTTTAATTTTTAATCGTGTTTTGCCGGAAGATTTTGATTTTGTCAATAAAACAATGAATAAAGAGGAATTAGGGAAACTGCTTTCGGAATTTATTGATAAATATGGGATTAAGGATGTCTGGATAACTTTGGATAAAATTAGGGGATTGGGATTTAAGTATGCCACGGTTTCCGGCGTGAGTTGGGGAATGGATGATTTAATTGTACCGAAAGAAAAAAAGGAAATTATTATTGCCGCGGAAAAAGACGTCGCTTTAATTAAAGATCAGTATGAAAATGGTCTTTTAACTGATTCGGAGCGCCACGCCAGAATTGTGGAAATCTGGGATAAAACCAAAGACGCTATTGCCAAAGTAGTTCCTCAAAATCTTAATTCTCGGCAATCGGTTTATTCCATTATTGATTCAGGCGCGAGAGGTACTTGGCGTCAGCCGGTACAGATGACTGGTATGAAGGGATTGGTGCAAAATCCAAAAGGAGAAACAATCGAATTACCAATAAAGTCGTCTTATAAAGAGGGATTGAATGTCTTGGAATTTTTTATTAACACTCACGGCGCGCGTAAAGGTTTAACCGATACGGCTTTGAAAACCGCTCAGGCGGGATATTTGACGCGACGTTTGGTTGATGTGTCTCAAGACGTGGTTGTCAGGGAAAAAGATTGTCGGACGGCTGAAGGTTTTTCAATAATTCGCAAAGAAGGCAAGGAGTATGGTTATTCTTTTGGGCGGAGATTGTTCGGACGGACGATTCTTGAAGATGTTAAAGTTGGCAATAAAATTATTATTAAAGCCGGCGAAATAATTGATAGGAAAAAAATAGAAATTATTGAAAATTCTCCGGTAGAAATCATTAAGGTTCGCTCTCCAATCACTTGTAAAACGATTTACGGCGTTTGTTCCAAATGTTACGGATTGGACCTGGCTTCTTTGGAGCCCGTGGCAATAGGTGAGGCGGTTGGTGTTGTGGCGGCACAATCAATTGGTGAGCCGGGAACGCAGTTAACACTTCGAACTTTTCATACGGGAGGAGTGGCCGGCGTGGATATTACTCATGGGCTTCAAAGGGTTCAGGAGATTTTTGAAGTCAGATTGCCTAAGGGTAAAGCGTTTTTAGCCGAAGATGACGGCGTTATTGAAGATATTGAAGAGAAAAAATCTCTTAAAATCATTAAATTGAAAATTTCCGCCGCTAGTAAGGGTAAAAAAGCGAAAATAATTGAATATTCCGCGCCTCGAACAGCTGCTATTTATTTCAAGCCCAAAGATAAAGTTAAAAAAGGAGATCAGCTTTCAGAGGGGAGTCTTGATTTGCAGGAATTATTCAAGCTTCGCAATCGCGAGGCGGTTGAACGTTATATTATTAATGAGATTCAAAGGATTTATGTTTCAGAGGGAAGCATTATTAACGATAAGCATTTGGAAATTATCGTTAAAGCGATGTTTTCTCGGTTAATGATTAAAGAAGCGGGCGATACTAATTTTGCGTTGGGAGAAACAGTGGAAAGCTCCAAATTTTTTGAAGTTAATAGGCAAATTAAGAAAAAAAATAAACAACCGGCTAAAGCCAAACAATTATTAATGGGTATCACTCGGGTGGCGCTTTCAACGGAAAGCTTCCTTTCGGCGGCTTCTTTCCAAGAAACGGCCAGAGTGTTGGTGACGGCGGCAATAGAAGGTAAAGAAGATAAATTGAGGGGGCTTAAAGAAAACGTGATTATTGGAAGATTAATTCCGGCCGGCACGGGTTACAAAAAAGAAAGTAATGATGAAATTAATAAGAAATAGTTGATATTTCTTATTAATTTCATTAATATAAATTCATGGAAAAAGAACAAAAAAAATACGAAATCAGTTTTTTGGTCAGAGATGAAAATGGTCAACAAGAAATAACTAAAACTCTCGAGAGCTGTCAGGCTTCAATTATTGATGGCGGTAATGTTTTAAGAATTAACTTGGCTTATCAAATAAAAAAAGAAAATGAGGCTTATTTCGGCTATTTGCACTTTTTAGCCAATACGGATAAAATTAAAAATATTTCTGATGATTTAAAATTAAATCAAAAAGTTTTAAGATTTTTGATTATCACTCCGCCAATTACTAAAATGATGAGAATGGCAACTCCAAGAATCATTAAGAAAACGTTTCAGCCAAGAGCAGTGGAAAGAATGGAAATTAAGAAACCCTCGCCGGCGCCAACAGCGACATTAAGTAATGAAGCGTTAGAGAAAAAACTGGAAGAAATACTTAAATAATTATGAATCTAAACAAAGTTTTTTTGATAGGTAATTTAACAAGAGATCCGGAACTTCGGATGTTGCCCTCGGGAAAACCGGTGGTTTCTTTCGGGGTAGCCACTAATAGAATTTGGAAAGATCAACAAGGGAATCAGCAAAAAGAAGCGGAATTCCATAATGTGGTAGTTTTTGGCAGACAAGCGGAAATTGCCAATCAATATTTGGCAAAAGGAAGATCGGTTTTTATAGAGGGCCGATTGCGAACCAGCAGTTGGAATGCGCAAGACGGAGCAAAGCGAAGTCGGACGGAAATTATCGCGGAAAGAGTGCAATTTGGACCGCGGCCAGGCGGGCCAAGCGGTCAAGATGCGGAATCTGATATTGCCGTTACCGCAAGCGATAGCGCGCAAAAAGAAAAATTGCCGGAAATTGACATTAATGAAGAAGAAATAAGGGCGGAGGATTTACCTTTTTAATATATGCAATGTTTTTTTTGTTCACAAAATTTAAAAGTAATTGATTATAAAGAATCGGAATTCTTAAAGCGGTTTACTTCCGCTCAGGCGAAAATTATTGACCCGAAGTTCAGTGGTGTTTGTGCTAAACATCAGAGAATACTCGCTCAAGCGATAAAAAGAGCGAGATTTATGGGATTACTTCCTTTTGTTGGAAAATAATCAATCACTTTGGATCTTTATTTTTTTCAATTTATTTATAGTTTGGCTCATCAATGGTGGCTGATTGACCTGATTGGCATTTTTTTTGCCAAATACTTGGGTTATTTTTTAATTTTGATTGCCGCCTTTCTGATTTTAAAAGAAAAAAAATTTCAGCAAAAAGTTTACGCTTTTTCGTTGATCGCGCTTTCGGTGATTCTTTCACGGGGAATTATTGCCGAGGCGTTTAAATTTTTTATTGCCCGTCAGCGGCCATTTTCGGTTTTGAAAATTGAACCGCTTTTAAAATATGAAACTTATGATAAATTCATGTCTTTCCCGTCGGGACACGCGGCTTTTTTCTTCGCTTTAGCTTTAGCCGTTTTCTTTTTAAATAAAAAATTGGGCTGGCGATTTATAATCGCGGCTTTGTTTATTAGTTTGGCAAGAATTTTTGCCGGAGTTCATTGGCCGAGTGATGTTTTGGCGGGCGCGTTAATTGGAATAATCAGCGCCTTAATTATTAAAAAAACATTATCTTCTTATAAATAAAAAAGCGCCTGTTTTATTGAGATTGTTGAAATCAACAGGCGCTCGTTTTTTTTTGGGGGGGTTTTTTTTGGCTTTTTTTTT
>CAZLYJ010000013.1:0-3386 GCA_964563845.1 uncultured Candidatus Saccharibacteria bacterium
AGCCTTCTGAAGTAAGAATAAAAATTTAATCTAACTGTTATTATCTGTAAGGAGAATAATCGACTTTAGGAAGGGCATAGAAGAACCCAGATTTCGTAGCGATATTAATTATTATTGACAGTTTATTGGAAAAATAATTTAGACGAATTCAAATTATTTTTTAGCTAATAACTTTAATGCTTTTTTCTCTTTATCCAACAAGAATAAGACAGATTCAGCATCATCTTTATTAACCTTTAATAAATTCATGGTTTGACTTACCGTAATACGCCCCTTATTCTCAAGATATTCAAGTACTTTTTTTTTATAATCTTCGAATTGTTTTTGATTTTTCTCTAATATAGACGCAATCATTTCTCTCCATTTTATTTTAATTTTTTCTCGTATTTCTTGATCAAGCACATCAAGTTTCTGATCGCCCTCTTCTCCTATAAAATCCTCCAAAAAAATTATATTAAATTCATCAGCGATTTTGCAAAGCTGTTCATTAGTAATTTTTTTACCAATAATTCTCCCAACATGTTTTTCATATTCATTCTTACTCCATAATTCTTTCCCCAATAATTTTGGATGAATTTCACCTTCTATTATAGTTTCTTTAATAATAAAATTAATGCCTCCCTTTTCCGTCCCCCGCCTGTGTATTATTTCTTTAATAATTTTTCGTTCAATGCCATTATCTAACCGCTCATATGATTCAGCGCGCATCAATATATCGTCGTATTCTTCAAGCAAGGGCTTATTTTCCTTGGAGGCTGATTGAGGTTGTTCAAATGACATATAATTATAATATAATTTATAACATATTTCTCGCTTACAACATAAAACATAGTTTGTGCGCGCTGAGGGAATCGAACCCCCGACCTACTCGGTGTAAACGAGCCGCTCTACCACTAAGCTAAGCGCGCGGAATACAATGTGCGCCCACTTGGACTCGAACCAAGAACCGCCGAGGTATAAGCTCGGTGCTCTAACCAATTGAGCTATAGGCGCAACTTATTACTAATATAAACCACTTTTCATTTTTTTCAACAAAAAACCGCTTGAAAATTATGAGCGGTTTTTATAAATTACTGCTAAACTATTACCTGTTTAAATTTAAATCCCTTTATCAAAACGTCAAACTCTTCTCTTTCAATAGTTTCTTTTTCCATTAATGTTTTGGCAATTTTTTCCAAAACTTTTTTGCGCGAAGAAATGATTTTTTTCGCCGTTTCGTAAGCTTTTTCAATGAAATTTTTCACTTCTTTGTCTATTTCCGTTGCCATGCTTTCAGAATAATTTTTTTCCATGGCAATTTCCCGTCCAAGAAAAACAAGTTCTTCGGTTTTCCCAAAAGTAATCGGACCCAGTTTTTCGCTCATTCCGTATTTTGTCACCAATTTTCGCGCCAAAGAAGAAGCCATTTGCAAGTCATTGGAAGCGCCGGTTGAAATATCCTTAAAAGTAAGCTGTTCGGAAACATAACCGCCAAGCATCATGCTTAAATCCGCCAAAAATTGAGATTTAGTCCTTAAATAAGTTTCTTCTATCGGCAATTTTAAAGTGTAGCCGCCAACCCGACCGCGGGAGACAACGGAAACTTTATGTATTGGGTCAGAATCCTTTAAGCTGGCCGCCACCAAAGCGTGACCGGCTTCGTGATAAGCCGTGATTTCTTTTTCTTTTTGCGAAAAAATTCTGCTGCGGCGTTCAGGGCCGAGCAAAACTTTTTCAATGGAATTAAAAATATCCTGCTGAACGATAAATTTCTGATTCTTTCCGGCAGCTGAAATAGCGGCCTCATTCATCAAATTAGCAAGGTCGGCGCCGGAAAATCCAGGGGTCCGCTCCGCCGCTTTTCTTAAATTAACATCGCGAGCCAAAATTTTGCCTTTGGAATGGATTTTTAAAATTTCTTCGCGCTCGCCGATATCGGGCATATCCAAAATCACTCTTCGATCAAATCGGCCCGGCCGAAGCAAAGCCGAGTCCAAAACATCAGGCCTATTGGTGGCCGCGATAACAATTCGAGTGTCGTCTCTTTCAAAACCGTCCATTTCCACTAAAATCTGATTTAAGGTTTGCTCTCTTTCATCATGTCCGCCGCCAAGTCCGGCGCCGCGCTCACGGCCAACGGCATCTATCTCATCAATAAAAATAATACAGCGGCCGGCTTTTTTGGCTGTTTGAAACAAATCGCGAACGCGGCTGGCTCCCACTCCGACAAACATTTCCACAAATTCCGAACCGGAAATATGGAAAAAAGGCACATTAGCCTCGCCGGCCACGGCTCTCGCCAATAAAGTTTTTCCGCAACCCGGCGGACCATAAAGCAAAACTCCCCTTGGAATTCTGGCGCCGATTTCCAAATATTTTTTTGGGTTTTTCAAAAAATCAACCACTTCCATTAATTCCTGTTTTGACTCTTTTAATCCCGCCACATCCTTAAAAGTAATTCTATCCTTAAATTGAGAGAAAAGTTTGATATTGGCTTTGCCAAAAGTGAAGGCCTGTCCCATCCCAGTTTTTGCCTGCTTAAACATCATCCAAAAGAAAAAACCAATAATAATAAGAGGGAGAAGAGAGGGGATTAAAATAGCCATCCAAAAACGAAAACCTGATTCTTCCTCTATCTCCAAGCCGACTTTTTGCAAAATTGAAGAGTCAACGCCGTAATTTTTAAGAGTTTCCGAAAAACCGGTTTCCGCTTCTTTTTTGGAAACCGCTTTTGAACCATCTTTAAGTTCTATTTTAAGCGCGTCACCGCTGACGATAATTTTCGCCACTTCGCCTGAGGCGATTTTTAAAGCCACTTGGTCAAGAGTTAAAACCGTTGTCGGTTTTTGTTCAATATAAAAAAACGAAAAAATAAACGCTACTAGAAGAAGTGTTACAATCGCCCAAAGAATATTTTTAGAAAGAATCGACATTGCGGTTTTATAATAATATTTATTTTTTTTGCGGTCAACCCCCTTGATTAAAAATTTAAAAATAAAAGCGGTTTGAGAAATTAACTCTCAAACCGCTTCGTGAAAACCTTATCCCCTGAGGACCTGGAAAGCCGTGTTCGCGAAAATGTAAGGAGGGGCACCTTTTTTCGAGGAAACCTTAGTCTTGAATTCTTCGCCTATGTCTAAGGCGAGATTTCCGAGGGTTTCTCCTGGCGGAGGGAGTATTTTTACCCCCTTTTTTCTAGGTATCATGATGAGTTGATCGTGTGAACGTTCGATCCTCCTTAGCTCCTCGATGGATACCCCCATCACGAAGATCGAGTTCTTCCTCAATAATATTTTCTTTTTCATTTTCTCTCCCCTTTCTTTGCCGTTAGGTTAATAATATAACCAAAACATCCCCTCGCCTTCTCCTTTCTTTTATTTCCCTCAAATCAAAATTTATTTATATAA
>CAZLYJ010000013.1:3486-11735 GCA_964563845.1 uncultured Candidatus Saccharibacteria bacterium
TCCCCTCGCCTTCTCCTTTCTTTTATTTCCCTCAAATCAAAATTTATTTATATAAAAGAACAAAAAACGCCTCTTAATGAAGCATCGTTATTATACCTTAAAGCTTTGGCAATTTCAAGTTAATCCTTCTTTCCTCCGGCTTAACGGCATCAACGACAAATTGATACTCTTTGCCGATTTCCAATTTCTTTTTCATTTCATCCAAGCCGCCGAATTCGGAAACGTGAATCAACCCCTGCAAATCATAATCCAAATTAATCACTACTCCCAAAGGATTAAATTTATAAGCCGTTCCCTTAACAGTATCGCTGGCTTTGAATTTCTCACCGGCATGTTCCCAAGGATTGGATTTCAACGCTTTCAACGAAAGCAAAACCTGAGCGTCTTTAATCTCAATAATTTTAACTTTAATTTCATCGCCCATTTTTGCCACTTCTTTGGGATGATCAATCAATCTATGGTCAAGTTCGGAAATGTGAACCAATCCTTCAATCCCCGGCTGGTCGGTAAATTTCACAAAAACGCCGAAGTTGGTGACTCCCGAAACAACACCTTCAACGACATCGCCCACTTTATATTGACTGATTAGTTTTTTAAGGTCTTCTTCAACCGTTTCTTTTTCGGAAATAATCAATTTTTCGGAACGAATATTAAAATCAATAATTTTAACTTTCAAATCGGTATTGACTAATTTTCTCAATTCATTGATAATCTCCTGCTTGTCTCCGCTTTCCACTCTCGGATAATGATCTCCGGCAAGCTGAGAAACCGGCAAAAAGGCCTTAATGTTTTTAACATCAGCCACTAATCCGCCGCTGTTGGCGCCCTTGATTTTAACGGTCAAAACCTCCCCCTTTTCCATCGCTTCTTTAATTCCCTGCCATTCTTTCTGCTGATGGGCATCCGCGAGCGAAAGTTCAACAAAACCCTCTTCATTTTCCGTTAAAACGATTTTCGCGCTAATGGCGTCGCCGGCGTTAAGTTTTTTAAGAATATCTTTGGCATTCATTAATTCCGAGCCATAAACAACGCCCGTGCCAAATTTGCCCAAATCAAAATAAACCATTTTCGGCTTTCTGGTCAAAAATTTCGCCTCAATCAAATCTCCCTCCCTTAAAAAAGAAATCGCTTCCGGATCGATTTTAATCAATTGAAGCATTGGCGATAATTTTTCATCGTCAATGGTTTGGGTTGGCGCAATCGGCATAATGGGAGAATATTAAAGCAATGCCCGTTGAAAATCAAGGGGAAGAATGATAAAATAAATTCTATCGATTTTTATGATTATTACTTTTTACGGCGAAGGCTGTTTTAAAATTCAAAGCGGAGAAACGACAATCTTAACCGACCCCTTCGCTTCTTCAAGCGGCTTAACTCCGCCGCGTTTTAAGTCCGACATTATTCTTAAAACATTAACCGCTTTGCCACTAATCGGTCAATCCATATATGGTCCGGGTGAATATAATATCAAAGGCGCTGACATTATCGGTCTTGGACTAACAGAAGAATCTTCGGAAAAATTCATTAAAACCATTTATTTAGTTAAACTGGAAGACCTTAAACTTTGTTTCCTGGGACACATTTCTAAAGTACCGGAACCGGACATTATGAAATACTTGGAAGAAATAGACATTCTATTTATTCCGGCCGGCGGCAAACCGTTTTTAGAACAAAAACTGGCAACCCAAATCACTAAAGACATTGGTCCCAAAATTGTTATTCCGTCATTTTATAAATTGCCGGGATTAAAAAGACCGGCCGGGGATTTAAAAATTTTTCTGGAAGAAATAAATCATGGCGCAACGGGCCAAGCCCAAGAAAAATTAACAATTAAGAAAAAAGATTTGGCCGGCATTAAAAAAACCGAAGTAATGGCGCTAAAACCATGAAAAAATGGATTGAGAATATCCAAAATTCCGATGAAGCGACTAAGAAAAAATGGCTGATGGGACTTTCCGTTATTTCAATGGCGATTATCATCGGATTATGGCTGATTTATCTGAATTACTCTATGGATATTTTTAAAATTGAACTGAAAAATTTATTTTATAAAATGATGGGAGAAAGAACAATTACAATAGAGTAATAAATTAGAAATTTAAAATTGATTTCATGGACGATAAAAAAATTTACAAATCCGGCAAAATTGAAAAAAGAGATATTGCAGACGAACTGCAAGAATCGTATTTGGATTACGCGATGTCTGTTATCGTTTCCCGCGCCTTGCCCGATGTTCGGGACGGATTAAAGCCGGTTCAACGCCGAATTCTTTGGGCAATGTGGGAAGACGGCTTGACTCATGGCGCCAAATTCCGCAAATCAGCCAATGTCGTCGGCGCGGTTTTGGGCCGCTACCATCCTCATGGAGACGTGGCTGTATATGATGCTTTAGCCAGAATGGCTCAAGATTTTTCTTTGCGTTATCCCTTAATTGAAGGCCAAGGGAACTGGGGTTCGGTTGACGGCGATTCTCCGGCGGCAATGCGTTATACCGAAGCGCGACTTTCCAAAATCGCCGAAGAAACGCTTACCGATATTGAAAAAGAAACCGTAAATTGGCAGCCCAATTATGATTCCGCAAGAGAAGAACCAAAAGTTTTGCCTTCAAAGATACCCACCCTTTTAATAAACGGCGTTTCGGGAATCGCCGTGGGAATGGCAACAAACATTCCGCCTCACAATTTGGGAGAAGTGATTGACGCTGAAATCCATCTTATAGATCATCCAAAAACCAGCACCGAAGAATTGACACAATTTATCCAAGGTCCGGATTTCCCGACCGCCGGAATTATTCACGACAAAAAAGCGATTATTAACGCTTACATGTCTGGACGCGGACCGATTACCATGCGAGGCAAAGCCGAAATCCAAGAAAGGGGCAAAGGGCAATTAAATATCGTTATTTTTGAAATCCCTTATCAAGTCAACAAGGCGGAATTAATCATAAAAATGGCCGAACTTGTGACCGAGAAAAAAATCGAGGGGATCAGAGATATTAGAGATGAAAGCGACCGCGAAGGAATGAGAATCGTCATTGAATTAAAAAATGACGCGCCCGCTCAAAAAATTTTAAATCAACTCTACTCTCACACCGATCTCCAAAAAGATTTTCATCTTAATATGATTGCCTTGGATCACGGCATCCAACCGAGAACAATGTCGCTGAAAGACATTTTAATGGCCCATTTGGAACACCGCAAAGTCGTAATCAGGCGCCGAGCGGAATTTGACCTCAAAAAAGCCAAAGAAAGAGCCCATATATTGGAAGGGTTAAGCAAAGCTTTAGATCATATTGACGAGATTATTTCAACTATTAAAAAATCCAAAGACGCCGAAGAAGCCCTTCAAAAATTGGTAAAAAATTTCAAACTGACTCCCATTCAAGCCACCGCTATTTTGGAAATGAAATTAAGAACTCTGGCGGCTCTGGAGCGTCAGAGAATAGAGGACGAACTGAAGGAAAAGAAAAAGCTGATTAAAGAATTGGAAGAATTATTGGAGGACCCTAAAAAAATCCTCAAAATCGTCAAAGAAGAACTTTTGGAAATCAAGAAAAAATACGCCGATGAAAGAAAAACAAAACTTATCGTCTCCGGCCTCAAGGAATTCATAGAAGAAGATTTGATTCCTTCAGAAGGCGCCGTGATCGCGTTAAGCCAAAGCGGCTACATTAAACGAATTCCGCCAACGGCTTTTAAAACTCAACGCCGAGGCGGCAGCGGACTAATAGGTTCCGAACTTAATGAAGAAGATTTTATTTCCCATTTCCTTTCAGCAAACACCCATGACAATATTCTGTTTTTTACGGACAAAGGCAGGGCTTTCCAAACTAAGGCTTATGAAATCCCAGTCGGCTCTCGTATTGCCAAAGGAAAACTTATTCAAAACTTTTTAGAAATTCCGGCTGATGAATCAATCAGCGCCATTGTTTCTTATAAAAAAGCTTCCGAGGGTTATTTAATAATGGCCACCAGAAACGGCGTCATTAAAAAAACCTCGCTCGAAGATTTTGCCAACATCAGAAGAACCGGCATCATCGCCATCGGCCTCAAAAAAAATGACCGGCTCAAATGGGCAAAACTTTCCTCCGGGAAAGACGAAATTATTATTGTCAGTGAACTGGGGCAATCGGTCAGATTTAAGGAGTCGCAACTGCGGCCAATGGGCCGAACCGCTTCCGGCGTCAGAGCTATTCGGCTTAAAAATAATGATTTTGCGGCCGGAATTGATATAATTAAAAAAGACGGCAAATTACTAGTGATAATGGAGAATGGCTTTGCCAAACAGACGCCATTGAAAGAATACAGAATCCAAAGCCGCGGCGGCTCAGGCATTAAAACCGCCAAAATCAACGCCAAAACCGGCAAAATTGTTTCGGCAAAAGTCATCAGTGAGGAAGAAGAACTTTTAGCGCTTTCCGCCAAAGGCCAAATAATCAGAACCGACATTAAAAGCGTAAGGGTTTGCGGCCGTTCCACTTCCGGAGTGAAAATAATGAAATTGAAAGAAGGAGACAAAATAGCGGGAATTGTTATTTTATGAATCCCCCAAATTTTTCAAAATCTCAAATAATTATTATCGGGATAGTTGGATTGATTATCCTATTTTTCGTTTTGGTATTTTTGGGAATTATCCCGGGGTTACAAAAAAACGGCCTTAATCGACCGAAAGAAGCGGAATTAGATTTCTGGGGGATTGAGAACGAGAGCGTAATGCGAGAAATGATAAATTCTTATTCTTCCGCCAATCCCAACGCTAAAATCCGCTATCAGCAATTTGACGAAACTGATTATGAAAAAATCTTAATCAACGCTTTTGCCGGCGGCAAAGGACCTGATGTTTTTATGATTAAAAACAACTGGCTGATTAAACACTATGATAAAATTTCGCCGGCTCTTGAAGCCCAATTCTCGTTAACTCAATTACGCTCTCTTTTTCCCAAAGTCGTTGAAACTCATTTTTCCGCGGACAACACAATTTACGCTTTACCGCTTCACTTAGATAGTCTTGCCTTTATATATAATAAGGAGTCATTTGACAGTAAAGGAATCGCCTTGCCGCCGAAAACCTGGAGTGATTTCCAAAGAATCATTCCTAAATTGCGGGAATTTGATTTAAGCGGTCGATTAGTTAAAACAGCCGGAGCCATTGGCGGTTCGGAAAAAAGCGTGGACAAAGCGGCGGATTTATTGAGCCTAATAATGCTTCAAAATGGCGTAAAAATGATTGATGAACAATCCGGAAGAGCGACATTTTCCGAAAAAGGTTTGACGCCACTTAATTTTTACCTTCAATTCGGCAACCCCGGCAGTATTTACTATACCTGGAACGATAATTTGCGTTCTTCGCTGGATAATTTCAGCCAAGAAACAAATGCCGCGATTTTTAATTACGCTTCCGCTATTAAAACCGTAAAATCCAAAAATCCCTTTATTGATATCGGCGTTGCGCCAATGCTCCAATTTAATCCCGAAAAACCGATCAATTATGCCGATTATTGGGGGTTGGCGGTTTCCAAACAAAGTAAAAATCCGGAATCAGGTTGGAATTTTATAATTTCCCTAACTACAAACCAGCAAATTTCCGAACAATATCTCCAGTTAAGTGGCCGGCCGCCGGCTTTAAGAACTTTAATCCAAAAATATTCAAATGACCCCGATATCGGAGTTTTCACTCAACAGGCATTAACCGCCGAAAGCTGGTTTCAACCGGATGACAATGAAGTTAGGAATATTTTTTCCAGTATGATAGAATCAATTTTAAGCGGAAGATTAACGCCAAAAGAAGCGATTGAAGAAGCGGAAAATAAGATAAATAGTTTATAACTATGAAAAATCACAAAATAATTATTTTTCTGTTTTCTATTTTCTATTTTCTATTTTCTACTTTAACCACCCAAGCCGCCGGATTGGTTCCTTGCGGTCCGGGGCTTGGAAAATCCTGCAGTTTTTGTGATTTTTTGACATTAGGTCAAAATATTATTAATTTTGGCGTCAAATTAGCGATTCCGATTGCCGTCGCCATCATCATAGCCGGCGGGTTTATGATAATGTTTTCCGCCGGTTCAATCGAAAGAGTAAGCACGGGGAAGAAAATTATCACTTCAGCTGTTGTCGGCGTGGTTATTGCTTTGGCGGCCTGGCTGATTGTTGACATCACCTTTAGGGTTTTAGCCGGGCAAACACCGACTGGCCTTGAAAACCCCTGGTATCAAATTGGAAAAAATATAAAATGTTAAAATATTAAAAATGAAAAATTTTCTGCTAATAATAACTATAGTTTTATTAATCTTTTTATCTTCCAGCGGCGTTTTTGCTTTAGATCTTGGAGGAAGCACCCGTGGCGATGGCGGCGTTTCCATCTCAAGCCCTATCGGCACGGACCTTTTGGGAATTATCAAAAGAATCATTGGCTGGCTGATTGGTTTGGCTATTCCGGTTGCCGGATTATTAATCGTTATTGCCGGCTACCAAATAATGTTTGCCGCCGGCGAACCGGATAAAGTCAAAATAGGAAAACAAACCATCCTTTACACCGTTGTCGGTCTTGCTATAATAATACTAGCGTGGGCATTTATCGGAATCATTCAAAAATTACTGGGATTAAAATAAAAATAAAAGGTCGATGTTCACAATAAATATATTTTATGAAAATTTTCAAAAATAAAGTTATTTTGGCGGTTTTAATCGGTTCAGTCGTTTTGCCGCTTTTGGCATTAGCGCAAGGAGGCATTACTCCTGTTACGCCCCTACAAGACGTCAGTTTAACAAATATTATCAACACTATAGTTAACTGGATGCTGGGGCTTTTAATCGCTTTGGCCGCGGTTTTCATTATGGTGGCCGCTTTCTATTATTTAACTTCTTCCGGAGACGAAGAAAAACTAAAATCCGCCAAAAATCTGATTATCTACGCCGTGGTTGCCATTGCCGTGGGAGCAATTTCCAAATTAATAGTGACTATCGCTACCAGACTTTTAGGATTATCGGGTTAAATTAATTAAAAATTCTTTCGTTTTGTCTATAAAAAAACCCCGTTTCAAACAGACAACGGGGTTTTGTGTTTCGTTTTATTTTGGCCTCAGAGTTATTGTAACTCTGGCCATTTTTGTTTCTTCCGTGGACCGGAGAATGAAATTCGCGTGGCGAATCTCGTCTCCGAGCCAGGCCGTATCTTTATCCCGATATATCCGACCATCCCAGGTTTTTGCTTCAACCCGGTCGTCAGAATATATCCGGAAAGAATGTCTCGGCGGAACACTGTATTGCATCTTTTCGCCGGGGTAAAGATTGAATTCCACCGTCCGCGCTGACGACGACTGAACCCTTACCCACTTTCCTATTTCAAATTCTTTGTAAAGAAGAATTGAAATAAGAACGATTGAGAGAATCACGAAATGGGCTTTGAGGATTTTCCGCGCCGAACTTTTTTCCCACTCCTCTTTAACTCCCAACAACATTGCCCCAACCACCATCGCCACCACAAGAATTATTACTTCCTTATGGTTTTTTACGACGAATTCCGGAACAAGCGCGTAAAGAAGAGCCAAGAAAATCGCTCCAGCCGCGGAAACCTTAACGACATCTGTTGGTTTAAACTTATTGTTATCTCTGCCAACAGACGGCTCTTTCTCCTCCTTTTTACTTTCCTGTTTTTCTGGTTTTTCTCCCTGATTCTGGCGCAACCTCATAAAAATGATTGTCGCCAAAATCAACAAAAGCGCTATCAATGGAAGCCACATTTCATTTACCTCCTTCATTTTTTTCGCCCTTGAAGACTTCTCCAAGAACAGAGCCCACAGCTATTAGATCGCCAAAACCTTTTGCGCCGACAATAACTGTTTTTTGGCCAGGGTTTTCTGTGATTTTTCGCGCTGTTTCTGCGCCAATCACAACCCCAGGCAAAACACCGAGCTTCTTTGCCATGTTAGCAAGGCCTTCTGCCCGATTATCCAAAACCGCTTTTTCAGCAGTACCCTTACCTTCGCCTTCAAGCTTATCTTTTTCTTTTTGAGCTTCGGCATTGATAACAGTTGCCCTCTTATTCGCTCGCGCTTCGGCAAATGATTGAAGAGACGTATTAAGTTTGTGACTGTAGCCAAAGGGGCGCAAGAGTACCGTCACAACCTCTATGCCGCCGCCACTCTTATCGCTCTCTATTCTTTCGACAATCTCCTCTTTAATAAGCTCACTGAATGTTCCAAGGTGGGCTTGAGCCACCGCGGGAGTGATTTTTGAAAATTCGCGGTT
>CAZLYJ010000013.1:11745-12710 GCA_964563845.1 uncultured Candidatus Saccharibacteria bacterium
GCGATATCTTGTATTTGATCCTTTGCTTTCTCCAGTGAACCGAATGTTGTCAAAAACTTAACGAGGCTTTTGATTTTCAATCGAACCGCGAGAGGAGTTTCCGCGGTCATACGAACATTTAGCGGATCGTCTTTGATCCTTTCGTTTGTTATAAGACCGTTCAAAGTCTCGTAGAGGCTTTTGATCCTCCCAAGTCTTTTGCGCTCATTTTCCTTAATCTTAGGATTATTGAGTTGGGATTCGAGTTCTTTTGTGCTTAACTCAATCCCCGGCGCACCAAATTGGACCCTAATCGGAGGTTTGTATCCACCGTCCAGAAGATCCTTTGGGACAACCTCTTCTTTCCCTAATTCCGACCTGAATATTAGTTCGGGCCGAGTAGGAAGTTCAATCTCAATAATATTCCTTGTATTCTTTACTAACTGACATACAAGGAACGGAACGATGTTCGGCCCAGACTCCACATCATATAGAGGCTTACCGAAGAAAAGCACAGCCCCAAGTTCAGTTGGGCCAACTATCCTAAAACTAAGAATAAGATATAAGACTTGGGCAAAAAAAACCGCCCAGCCCCAATCCCATTCCAATCCGCCAATCATCGTTGAATATCTTGAAAACCACACATATTCAACAACGACAAGCAAAAAGTTGATGATTATTGCCGCAACCCAGAAAGTCTTATTTTTTACCTTATCCTCCCTTTCCATCTCATCCTCCTCCAGCCGCATTCGGCTATTGTTTTTATTGTTAGCTTTCTTATTATTTATTTTTCAAAGATCTTGACCTTATATTTCAAAATCTTGAATTTTCTCAAGATTGTTGAAATAATAACATAGATTATTTAAAAAGTCAATGATTTGATTTTCGTCAAAAAATCGATAGAATAGATGAATTGCCGAGGTGGCGAAATTGGCAGACGCACTAGCTTTAGGAGCTAGCGCCGCAAGGCTTGTGGGTTCAAGTCC
>CAZLYJ010000014.1:0-12201 GCA_964563845.1 uncultured Candidatus Saccharibacteria bacterium
TTTTGCCCTAAAATCGCCTGTTGTCAAACTGCTGGTCGCGGAAATTGTTTTAGTTATCCAATTTGAAGTTTGATATGTAAGCAAAACTCCGCTAATCGGATCAAGATTTATGTCTTGTTTTTCAATTTCAGCTTCTTTGAAATAGTTGGTGTAAGTTGTATATGCTTCTCCTTCTTCTATTCCCCATGGACCCCATTCTGTACCTATTTTCGTTTCTGTTTTAACCGCCAATTGCTTCCCCGGCCAGGGCTCGTAAAAAGACGGCAAAGCCAAACCCACTCGGCATTCTCCCTGCGCGCCGGGAATAAGCATGGGGGCGGTGATGGTTATACCGCCGATGTTGCCGCCGCAACCGGACCAAAAGGCGCTATCAGAGCCAAACTGGCAAGTAACAAAACTGGCGCCAATACCAATTTCTGCTAATGTAGTTAATGATAATGCTCCTAAATATGCTGTCAATCCAGGCATTAAGTATGGCGCAAAAACAACTACAATGGTTATAATAAAATAATTAAGAAAATTAAAACTCCCCCCAGCTTGCGCTACCTTTGTGGAAAGACCATAAATTGCTATCGCCAAAATCAGAAAAGTTATAAAAAATTTATTTTGAAACAGATTATTCATTGTTTATTATTTAAGTTAAATAATAACACATATTAAAAGATTAGAAAATACAACAGTTCATAACTTTAATAAAAAAGCCCGATCCTTTATGGAGACCGGGCTTCGCGCTTCTTGGAGATTTTTTCTATTTCTTTCAGAAAATCCTCAACGGATTTTTTGCTTAACTCTTGGCCAGCTGATTCTTCTCCCCCGATTCCTATTAAGCTGGCGAATTGCCATTCATATATTTCAAAGGCGTATTCTCCTTTAAAATACACAAACCAACGAGCTGCTCCTACTGAAGCTATAAGAGGAGGGACTCCCCTTTGAAAAGCAATCCTTATTTCTATATAAATAGGCGGCTTTTCAGGAGAATTATTTTGAGTTTCAACAAACTCAAATCCCTTTTCCCTGAAGATTGATGCTGTATTCGCCAGAAAGGCGTTTTTGAATTTAATTAACGCCTGGCTGGGTTCTGGTTCCGGCGTTTTGCTCACGTGATTGAAACGCTGGAATCCGGATTTGTATAATCCCGGCTTGTAATGGATTATTTTTGAGTTTATCGTAAACTGGCTTAAAGCCGGATTTTCTTTTCTTACGCCGGTTTCCATCAACATTCCGGCGCAACCAACCAATCCAAAAGCCAAAACTGCTAAAACCCATATCTTTTTCATCTCACTCCTCCTATTTATCTAAAAGGTTTTTTATCCTTCTCTCCGCCTTATTTATATTTGAAAGTAATTCTGTTTTTATTATACTCTTCTTTTTAGAAAAGTCAAATGTAAAAAATAAAAAACCGACGGATTTTACTCCGTCGGTGTCGCGATCTTTTGCCACAAGACCTTATAAGAAACACCAGGGGTGTTATTTGAATTGCTGATTTCCCTAAGTTCCATTCTTCCGGGCTCAAAGCTGACTATTTCCGCCGTCACCCATACCCCTTCATCAAAATTAAAAAAGAGATAGGGCTTATTGTCTACTTTCCCGACACTGTAATGTCCGGAGATTTTTCTGTTGAAAACCGGGAGGCCAGAATTATAGGTGGTAATTGAAAATTCCGCCCGCTCGTCTGGTTTGAAAACGGTAACGGCTTTTACCATGACTCCTTCTTTCGTTTTCCCGACAAAACTCCATTTGCCTATTATTAAATTGGCAATCAGGGGTTCCGACAATCTTGTAGCCATCATCTTGGTGGCCTTGGCGCTGGTAGAAATTCCGAAAAAAAGCACTATCATCGCTAGAATAACCGTTATCTTTTTCATCTCACTCCTCCTATTTATCTAAAAGGTTTTTTATCTTCGTTTCGCCTTATTCATATTTCAAAGTAATTCTGCCGTTATTATACTCTTCTTCTTGGGAAAGTCAAATCAATAAAATCCCACTTCATGAAAAACTCGCCAAAGTCGGAAAAATTTGATAAATATAATAGATATGTTTCCCTTTTTAATTTCCGCGAAAAATTTGATTTTGGATATTCTTTTCCCGCCGCTTTGCCTTAATTGTCAGAAACATCTTGAAGCGCGGACAATACAACTTTGTGAAAATTGCCATTCTTCAATAAAAATCAACTCCGCTCTTTTTTGCCCGATTTGCCGAGCGAGGCTGGCGGAAAACAAAAAAATCTGCCACTTTGATTCTCAATATCTTCTAGCCGCGACCGGAAATTACGACGACCCGATTCTGCAAAACCTGATTCACTGCTTCAAATACCGAAAAATGGATTTTCTGACGCCGACGCTAAACGAAATTATCGTAAAATATATTAAAAATTTGAAATTAGAACTTGGGAATTTTATCGTTGTCCCCATTCCTCTTCATTTTTTCCGCGAAAAAAGCCGCGGCTTTAATCAGGCGAAACTTCTGGCAAAAGCCGTTGCCCGACATTTTAATTTGCCGCTGATTGACGCTTTGAGAAAAATCAAAAACAACGAACCCCAGGCAAAATGCAAAGACGCGGAAAAACGCGCCGCCAACGTCGCCAATTGCTTCAAAATAAAAAATCCCGAAAGCGTTAAAGGAAAAAACATAATCTTGATTGACGATGTTTTTACTTCCGGCGCCACCATGACCGAGGCGGTTAAAATTTTGAAACAAAACGGCGCCAAAAGAATTATCGCCTTGGTTTTGGCAAAGGCCTAAAAATTAAATCAAGGGCTCCAATTAATTATAATATCATCAACTCTCGGACTGGTGGTTTTGCCAGCATTGGATTCTAAAATAATTTTATACCGAAAATAACGATGGTTATTATGATAAGAGAGATTTATCTGGGTGGAATTATTTGCATCTATACCAACGCCGTAATAACTGCTTGAAGAACCGTCCGGTCCAAAATAATCCCAAGTACTGGTAGCATTGGAAGAAGCTATTTGAAATTTTACCGATCCTCCATTAAGCGCTCCCTGCCAAATAATGGAATTAAAAGCGCCACCGCCGTTTACTTGAGTGTCAAAAATACTGGAAGTCAAATCGCCGGTTAACGGCGTTGTTACAAAACCGGTCTTAACTTTATAATTCGGCGGACAAGAAGTACCGGGATTATTGCAATTAAAACTGATCCACCCAACGCTCTCATTCCATGCCCAGCCGGAAAAATCTCCGGTTGTTGGATCAACAATCACCTGATAAGTTGAAGTCGGCGAAGCGCCTCCGGTCGCGCTGTCAAAAGAAATCCAGCCAACGCTCTCATTCCATGCCCAGCCGGAAAGATAACCGTTGCCGTTATTGGAAATTTTGAAATTGCTCGTTGCACAAATATTGCCAGCCGACGTTGAATTGCAATTTAAGGCGATTTCTCCAACCGAAGAACTGGCGTAACCGGTTAATTCAGTTGAGGAAACATTAACTGTATCGGTTGAATAAAAATCAAACCAGCCAATGATGTCGTTCCAAGCGTAACGATTAACAGAATCGATATTGGTAGCGGCAAATCCTTCAAAAAATCCAAATGATAAAATCAAAATAGCAATCAAAAATATGAAAATAATTTTGAATTTTGAATTGTAATTTTTCATTTTGATTTTTTTTATAATCCTTGAATAAATATTGCGCCGCTTGTGCTGGTGTAATTAATATTAGTGGAACTGGCGAACTTAGTATTAACAACTGTAATCGGTCCCTCCTGATTTGGTCCATTTGCCCAATCGGTTTGGCGAAAAATTAAATTGCGCGAACGCGTCAAATACTGCGTTTTATTAAGGCTATGGGTGCTTCCCCAATTAATCGTTACCGTAATTTTTTGGGTCGAAGGATCCTCACTGACGCCGCTTTCCACGATTTCTCCATTATTACGATTAACATTTTCAACGGAAAAATAACGAGCGAAAGATTTTTCCTCAATCGTCGTTGAAGTTGCGGATGGCAAAATCACATAAGAAGTGCCGGAAGCGGCTAAGTGGAATTGTGAAGACGGCCCCTTGCCGCTCAAATCATAAATATCATGCCAATTTTTTTCTATAACGGTTTGAAAAATATCTAAATATTCCGAAGCCAAAGAATCGGCGATTTGAGTTGTTCTAACGTCGTAATTGCTTCTCAAAATCAAAGCAATGGCGCCAACTGAAGCCCCGATAAAAATCGTCGCCACCGCCATACCGATAATAATTTCCATCAATGATTGTCCGCTATTTTTCATTTGTTTAATTATAAATAATTTTTTGCAATTATTCCATAAAATTCCCCGGGACCGCGAATTTTCAAATCCTTTTTTATTTGGGAAAGAGGAGTTTCAAATTGAATAGCCATGTGTATGCCGCTTATGGGAATCGAACCCATGTTCTCAGCTTGAGAAGCTGATGTCCTAACCACTAGACGAAAGCGGCGAAATCTTAGATAAGAGCGTCAACCAATTTATCGAGCCCAATCGCTCTTGAGCCCTTAATTAAAACAATATCTCCTGCTTCAATCAATACTGGAAATTTTATCCATTTTTTGCCGGCTGATAATTATTTATCAAATATTCCGCTATTTCCACTAAATTCAAACCGTAAATCAAACCAACCGCGGTTGCCGCGGCTGCCGCATAAACGTGGGATTTTCCCAAAACGCTTTTCAAAGCAATCGGCACAAAATTTCCCCTATATTCAAGTTTAAAAAAAACGCCCGACTCTTCTATTTTTTTGTTTTCCAAACGATTCTCAAAATTCGTGATTTTTATATCCGCCCCTTCGTTAAATCCAAAAGTCATTATTTTCCCTCTGGTTTTTTCTTTTAGAACAACCGTCGTTTCATCGTCAAAATTTAAAACAGCGAAATTATCAATATAAAGATTTTCAATAAGTTTGGATTTTTCCCTAACAACCGCCTGCGGGTCCGCGTAAAATTCCAAATGAACCGGAAGGTCTCCAATGGCGGTCAATACCGCAACTTTCGGCTTGGCAATACTTAAAAGATATTTAATGTCTCCGGGTTTAGCGGCCGCGTATTCCAAAATCAAAATTTTCGGATAAAACGAACGAAGTAAAAAAATCAAGCGAAAAAAAGCGGCGACAATAACCATTGGCCAAAATAAAAAAACTTGTTTGCCGACTTTTTCCCAATTACCCAAAATTGCCAAGGGCATTCCCAATTCATTATCAAAATTCCCGCTGCTTTTTCTGACGCGATAACGGTTTTTTAAAACCGCGAAAATTGCTTCTTTGGTCAAAGTTTTTCCAACACTGTCGGAAATAGCAATAATATCGGGTTTAAATTTCCAGATAGTTAAACGAGCCAATAATTTTAAAATTTGTCGTAAAATTTTCTTCATAATTTGTCCGGCGGTATATTATAATAATTTAAAATAAACTGTGTTAAATCCCAAAAAGCCGGTCCAACCGCGATTGTGGCAAAAGGAGCGCTAGCCGGCTTATCCAATTTAATAAAAATAACGAATTTCGGCGAACTTGCCGGCGCGAAACCGATAAAAGTATTAATAACTTCATCTGTATAACCGCCGGATTTAAAATCGGGGATGTAAGCCGTGCCGCTTTTTCCGGCAACGAAATAATTGGCAATATCCGCCACCTTATTCTTTTTAACCGTGGAAATCATCATTTGAGTCAATTTTTTTGAGGTTTCGGAAGAAATAACTCTTCTTATCATCTGTGGCTTCTCATCAACTAAAATCAACGGCTTCATTAAAACTCCCCCATTAGCAACGGCGGAAAAAGCGTTAATTAAAGAGATGGGAGTAACGGAAATTCCCTGCCCGAAAGAAGCGGTAGCGTAATGAATATCGCGGCCTTTTACAAGATTTCTGATATTGCTTTTGACTTCGCCCGGAAGATTTATTTTCGTCAATTCGTTAAATCCAAATCTCGTCAGATATTGATAGAATGTTTCATGCCCGGTTTTTTGTTCGGCGAAAACCGAACCTGTGTTGATTGAATTTTCCAAAACTTCCGTCATCGTCGCCTTGCCATAAATTTTATCCCACCAATTATGAATGGTTCTATTGTTTAGTGTCACCGTTCCTTTATCAATATAAGTCGTTTCCGGAGAGATCTTTCCACTGTCTATCCCGGCGGCCATCGTCATTATTTTAAAAACCGAACCGGGCTCATAAACCGATTGCGTTGCCGGATTCAGAAAAGATTTAATGTCAAAACCGGAATAATTATTTGGGTCAAAATTAGGAAAATTTGCCATTGCCAAAATTTTCCCGCTTGACGGCTCCTGAACAATCACCGTTCCTCCTTCGGCCTTCCAATCATTGATTATTTTTTTCAAAACCTCCTCGCTTTGCGATTGAATATTGCGATCAATCGTTAAAATTATATCTTGGCCGTCTTTTGGATTAATAACATTATCTTTTTCTATTTTTCCTTTTTCTCCCGTTAAAATGGAATTAAACTGAAGTTCAACGCCATAACGCCCGATTTGAGAATTGCCATACTTGAAAACTTCGCCATCCCCCGCCAAAGATACAAAACCCAATAAATGTGAAGCTAAATTGTTATAAGGATAAAAACGCAATTTTTGCTTAGTAACATAAATACCCTTAAACCCTTGAGAAATTAATTCTTGAATTTGTTTTACTTGTTCGGGCGCGGCTTTTTGAACTAAAAGTTCATAAAGGTCGTTTTTCTTATTAAGTTTTTTCCCTAGGTCTTCAACCGAAAGATTAACTATCAACGCCAGTTTTTCGATAAAATCGCCTATTTTAATCCCTTGCTGAATTTCTTTCGGCACGGCAAAAATCATATCATAATTCTTGTTCAAAACCGCCTGAATAAGATTATTATTTTTGTCGGTAAAATAAATATTGCCGCGATTCGGTTCAAGATTGCCGGCCGCGTTAAGTTGAGAAGCCGCGCGCGCCAAATAATAATCGCTTTTATTGAGCTGAATATTATAAAGATTTGTTATTAAAAAAAAATAAGCGATAACAAAAGGAAAAATTATGATAAAAAAACGCCACTTCATTGTCTTTATTATTGGTTTAACAATTGAGCCAACGGTTGTTGTTGCCCGAGATATTTCGGATTTTTTTCCAAAACCAATCGTCCACTGCCCATAGAAGATTCCAGGTTTTTCAAATCAGTGATTTGATAAAGAGTGTTTTTTAGTTCCGCGTTCTCCACTTCCGCCTGCCTAACGATTTTTTCAAAACCGGAAACTTCATGGCGAAAACTAATCAACTGATTGTATAAAAACACTCCCCAAACAATGGAAACCATCAACATTAGCGCTAGAATAGATATTGAAAAATTTATTTTATATCCCGACCTGTTTGGTTGAATAATAGTCATATTATTATTGCCCTTAATTTAGCCGATCGACTTCGGGGATTCCCCCTTATCTCCTCTTCACTTGGCCTAATCGGTTTTTTCGTCAAAATTTCCGCTCCATTTTCTTTACTTAAATTTCGAAAATAATTTTTAACCAACCGATCTTCCAACGAATGAAAAGAAATTATTACTGCTCGACCTTTTAAAATTTTTGACATATTTTTAAGAATTTTTTCCAAATTTCCCAATTCATCATTGACGTAAATCCGCAACGCTTGAAAAACTTTTGTTGACGGATTGATTCTTCCCTGTTCGTAATTTTTAGGAACGGCTTTTCTAATAATTTCAATTAAATCAAATGTCGTTAAAATCCTTTTATTCTTCCTTTCTTCGATAATTTTTTTGGCGATTTTCCGGCTATTCCTCTCTTCGCCGTATTTCCAAAAAATATCCGCCAACTCTTTCTCGCTATATTGGTTTATCACTTCCGCCGCCGTTAGATTCTCCGTTTCTTGTTGATACCTCATGTCTAATTTTTCGTCTTTCAAAAAACTGAATCCTCTGCCAGATTTTTCAAGCTGCCGCGAAGAAAATCCCAAATCAATAATTATGCCATCGGCTTTCGGTAATTCCTTTTGTTTCAGAATTTCCGGCAAATCGGCGTAATTGCCGTTCACCAAAATTACGTTTTTATAATCCGCAAATCGCGATTGGCAATCGGCAATCGCCTCTTTATCCCAATCAATTCCCAATAACATTCCGCTATCGCCTATTTTTTTTAAAATTTCCGCCGCGTGTCCGCCACCGCCAATTGTAGCGTCAATAATAAATTTTCCCGGCTGCGGATTTAAAAATTCAATCGTTTCTTTTAAAAGAACTGGAATGTGCATTCTTTAAATGCCGAGTTCCGACAATTTTTCCGCTATCTCATCTGATGCGCTTTCTGTTTTATTCTTATATTGCTTCCAACTCTCTCTATCCCAGATTTCAATCCTGTTATAAAGTCCAGCAATGACAGTTTCTTTTTTCAACGCCGCGTATTCTCTTAAATAATCGGGAATTAAAATTCTCCCCTGTTTATCCGATCCAACATCCATCGCTCCCGCCAGCATCAAGCGAACAAAAGCCCGTGAATCAGATTTCGCGAGAGGCAAAGCAATTAATTTTTGCGCTAAAATTTCCCATTCCTTATTCGGAAACAAAAACAAACACCTATCTAAGCCACGCGTAATAATCGCGCCGCCGGAAAGTTTTTGCCGAAATTTAACCGGCAAAGCGATCCTTCCCTTGGAATCTAAATTGTGAGTGAATTCTCCTATGAACATATATATGTTATCCCCAGACTTTTATGGTTTTCCCCATACTTATCCACATCTCCCCACTTTTATTTAATTTTGCTCCACTATTGATATATCGTCAAGCCTTTAATTTCGATTGTCCGCAAATAAAAAAACCCTCTGAAATAGCGGGTTTTTAAAAATTTCGCCCATTTTTATCCACAGATTATCAACAGCGCTTAATTCATTATTATTTTTGTAATTTAAATATTTAAATAAGCTTAAACTATTTACGGATATTAATTGCCATTGATTGATCAATCTGATACAATAAATAAACAAGTTAATTCATTGGAAATGTCTGAAAACGATAAAAAAATAAAAATCCTTCTTGTTGACGACGATGAACTGATCCGAATTTATTTTCGGGATGTTTTTTGGATTCACGGTTTGGAATATAAATACGATCTTTTATTAGCCGACAATATCAAAAAAGCCGAGGAAATTATCAATAATGAAGAAACGCGACCTCAAATTATTTTTCTTGATTTGGTAATGCCAATAGAACGCGACGGAAAAATTATCACTACTCCCGAAGCGGGTTTGGAAACGCTTAAAAAAATCAAAAGCGATCCGAAAACAAAAAACATTAAAGTCATAGTTTTTTCCGGCCATAAAGACGAAAAATTTCAGGAAGAGGCGAAAAGATTGGGATCGGAAACTTATTTAATTAAAGGAGACAATTTGCCGAAAGAATTGGCGGAGTTCGTCGAAAAAATAGCTTTAGAAATTTAATTTTTTACAAAATATGGAATCAATCATTAAACTGGAAAATGTCAATCTTTGGTACGATAAAGGAATGCCTTCTGAAGTTTGGGCGTTGAAAAACACCAGTATGGAAATCAAGAAGGGAGAATACGTGGCTTTCTTCGGACCGTCGGGCTGTGGCAAAACCACTTTGCTTTACACTATTTCCGGGATTGAGAAAACTACTGACGGCAAAATTTTCATTAACAATCGCGACATCTCGCAATTTTCCCGAAAAGAATTGGCGATTTATCGTCAAATCGGAGTGGGCATCGTTTTCCAGCAATTTAACTTAATACCCTCTCTTTCCGTATTAGACAATGTTTCTTTACCAATGGCTTTTCTGGGTGTTTCTCAAACCAAAAGAGAAATAGAGGCGTTGAAACTTCTTGATCGCTTGGGAATAAAAGATTTGGCCAATCGTTACCCCTACGAACTTTCCGGCGGTCAACAACAAAGAGTCGGCATTGCCAGGGCGCTGGCCAATAATCCGCCGATTATTGTTGCCGATGAACCGCTGGGAAACCTAGATTCTGTTAACGCTCAAAAAGTTCTGGAATTTTTGAAAGAACTTAATGAAAAAGACGGACGAACTATTATTATGGTTACTCACGAGGCCTGGAGCTTAAAAGACGCGAAAAGAATATTTTACATGAAAGACGGCGCGATTATTAAAACCGAAGAATCAAAAGCAGCTACTGTTGCCGAATCCGTTTCTGAACATTTTTACAAAGAATTATCCCCCCAGCTTACTTCTTCGGAAGTAACGGCGCGGGCCTTATCCAATCTTCTTTTGAGGGGATATTCCACGGATGAAATAAAAAGATTCGAATTTTTCCTCACTCAGCGCTTCGCCGATTATATTGATTCGGAAACTTTCAGAAGAGTTTTGGATAGGCCTTATCAAGACGGCGGTATCGGACTTTGGAAACAAAAAGCAAAAAAAATGGCCGATTACGTCAATGAAATTATTGAAAACAAAAAAACCGTGGAAGAAATTTATAAAAAACTTGAAAAAAACCTCGAATCGCCTTTAATTGTCGAAATCGAAAAAGTTTGCGCCTGGCTACTCCAAGATTATCGCGGGAAAATTTCCAGTATTCAAAAAATCCGGCTCAATGAAATTATTGGTGAAAGATTAAGATCCATTATTGACGCGGAGCAATTCCATAAAATTATTAATCTCTCGCAAACGAAATTCGGCATCGGTTTTTCATTCAGAACAAGTCAAAAGGTTTCCGAAAGATTAGAAGCTATACTTAAAAACGAAAATCATGGACAACTCTCAATTTAGCCACGGATTAGGCGCTATAGATTTGATAAAACTCTCACTTAGAGTTTTTAAAACCAAACCTCTCCGTACTTCTTTAACTATTTTAGGCATGTCTTTCGGCATTGGCACGGTTTTGTTTTTAGTCTCTTTGGGATATGGACTGCAATATGTTTTAATAGGAAAACTCGTTGCCACCGAAGATTCCCTTATTACCTTGGAAGCCTACTATCCTTCGGAAACGGATTTAAGTATCACTCAAGAAGATTTTAAAATGATTTCCGCCCTTCCAGAAACCGATGAAATTTCTCCGGTATCGGAATTTACCGGTGAAATACATTATGAAAATATTACAGGATTAATCGTGACAAAAATAATCAAACCGAATTATTTCCGACTTTCGGGACAACTCCCCGATGTCGGTTCAAAATTCAACGAAAACGAAGCGGCCGTCGTAATTTCAAATTCTGCCGTAAAACTTACCAACGCCTATTCCGACGTCTTTAACCCGCAAAAAGATTCTTTGGATAAATTTTTTACTTTCAAAATTTTCTATCAAAATGAAGGCAATCTGGAAGTGGAAGAAGCTAAAACCACTGAACCATTGAAGCTAAAAGGCATAATTACCGATGAACTCCAACCGCCGTTCGCGTTTATTCCCGAAGATTTTCTTGATAAAAAACCTTCTTTTTATAAAAAAGTTTTAGTTAAAGCCACAAGCATTGATACCGTTGAAGTTCTTAGAGATAAACTGATTGAAAAAGGATTTCTTATTTCCGCCAGAATTGATTTAGTCAAACAAGCCACCAAAGTAATGAGAATTATTACTTCCGTTTTGGGAGTTTTCGGCGTCGCGGCTTTAATCGTGGCGGCGGTTGGAATGTTTAACACGATGATCGTCAGTTTTTTGGAGAGAATTTTCGAAGTTGGAATTATTAAATCTCTTGGAGCAACCGACAATGATGTCAGAAACCTGTTTTTAATGGAATCATTTGTAATGGGATTTTTAGGAGGAATTGGCGGAATTATACTGGGCATGGGCGCCGGTGAATTGGCTAATTTAGGATTGAATATCTTGGCTCAACGCTTGGGAGGAAAACCATTTGACATATTCATCACGCCGCTTTGGTTTATTATCCTAATTATCAGTTCTTCCAGTTTAATCGGCCTTGTTTCCGGTCTTTGGCCGGCAAGAAAAGCCTCTTATCTTTCTCCAAAAGAAGCGTTTATAAGAAAATAAGCGGGAGCTGAGGGAATCGAACCCCCGATCGCGGTTTTGGAGACCGCAGGTATGCCACTTACCTAAGCTCCCATAGAAACCTTACCTCTTCGCCTCCTTATGAATTGTGTGTTTCCGACACCACTTACAATATTTTTTAAACTCCAATTTTCTTTCAAGCGTTTTTTTCTTTCGAGTATAATAATTTATCCGCTTACAAACGGAACATTTCATCTTTATTAAATTTTCGCTGAATTTTGATTTGGCCATATGGATTTTATTGAATTATTTATAAGGTTATTTATATCTGGAGCC
>CAZLYJ010000015.1:0-11495 GCA_964563845.1 uncultured Candidatus Saccharibacteria bacterium
ATAGTATCAAGCTCCGAACCCTCACTCATCAAAAATATTTCTACTTGATGACTAGCTTTTAGCGCAGTAATGCCGAGACGGAAGGTATTCCACGCATGTTCCGGTTTGCTGGATTGTAAAATGATGCCGAGTTTCATAAAGTTATTTTATCAAACTGAACCTTCAATCGAAACGCCTATCGCCTTGGCGATTCCTACCTGCCAGCAGACAGGTTCTCCATAGTTCTTTGACGACAAATTCTCGCAGAAAATATGAAAAAATTTCTTTTGCCCTTATTGATAAATCCTTTTCCTTTTCGCCAAAAAAGCCCTTTCAAATTCTGGCCGAGCGGCGCGTCTCACGCCGCGAGGTTGAGCTTTCTTTCTTGCAAAATTCCAATTGGCGGAGGGTACAGGATTTGAACCTGTGATGCCTTGCGGCATATTCGCTTTCCAAGCGAACGCACTAGACCACTATGCGAACCCTCCATATCACACGCCCCACATTCTGCGTGGCAAGATGAACCTTTATCCCGTCAACGACCAAAACTATGCGACGCCTCCCTTTTCTTCATGATACTTATTAACAATTATTTTATTTCTTAATAAAGCCGCCAAAGCGCAACTCGAATCTCCGGGGTCACATTTTCCCGATTCTTCCAATTCTTCAATCCTTTTATTAAGGTCTTCTTCTATTAATCCACCTCCCACAAACTTTTGTAACAATAAAGCGTCTTGCTCTTCTATTTTACGGCAGTCTATATCTTCCCAGTGGGGATCGCCTGCCATCTCAATTTGTAGCTGACGACACAACATTTCGCCACTATTTATATTTAATTGTTCAAAACCGCCTTCAATCTCCATTTTTATATTCTAATCTTTAATGGACTATTATCAATCCTTTCCCCTTGTTTTTTTTGGCCTCGTACATCGCCATATCGGCTCTTTCAATCAATTCATAAAGATTCAAAATGTTCTCTCTTCGTTTATTTATCGCTGTAATAATTCCAAAACTGGCGCTTAAGCCGAAACCGTTTACCTTTGTTAATTTCAAATTCTTCTTCATTTTTTGCGTCACTTTCAGCGCTTCTTTTTCGCTAACGCCGATTAACCCAACCACAAATTCATCCCCTCCCCAACGACCGATAATGTCAAAATGCCTAATTGAATTTTTGAAAATCCGAGCCGCGGCTTTCAACGCTCTGTCACCCGCTTTGTGGCCGTACTTGTCATTAATCACTTTCAAATTATCAAGGTCGGCAAATATCACTGAAAAATTTTTAAAAGTGAAAGCAATTTTTCTTCTTTCCTTCTTATTCATTTCTCCTCTCAATTCATCAAAGAATTTTTCCGCTTCCCTGACAAATCCCTGCCTATTGTAAAGACCGGTCAAAAAATCGTAATCAACTAAAGAAGAAAGGCGGCTTATTTCTTTTTTCTGAGTTTCAACTAAATGCTGAAAACTTTTAACATCTTTTTTTAATTTTTTAAGCGTTTCTTTCATATTTTCATTCCCCTGAGCGTCTTTATCCTATCTTCCACTAGCGGATGAGTCATAAACAAACGATGTAGCCAATGAGTTTTATTTTTTTCCTTGAAAGGATCATCCAGCCATAAATGGGCCGTGGTGTTATTAGCAATCGCCATCGGCGCTGAATCTGAAGAAATTTTTACCAAAGCGCTTGCTAACCCTTCAGGATAATGAGTGAGTAAAGCTCCTGAAGCATCGGCCAAAAATTCCCTTTTTCTTGAAATTGCCAAGCGTATCAATAAAGCCGCGATTGGCGCCAAAATCGCCAAAACAATTCCAATAATCATTAAAATTCCCTGAATTTGATTCCCTTCTCTTTTGCCGCTTTGACTCCCAAAACCCATAAGCCGCGACCGCAAAAACCAATTTGAAATAATTGAAATAAAACCCGCTAAAACCACGATTGCCGTAGACAACAACATATCCCGATTATTGATATGAGAAAGTTCATGACTGATTACTCCTTCCAGCTCGCGCTTGTCAAGTTTTTCCAAAAGCCCTTCGGTAACCGCTACTGCCGCATGTTTTTGATTTCTACCCGTGGCAAAAGCATTGAGCTGTTTTTCTTTAATCAAATAAATTTTCGGCATTGGCAAGCCGGCGACAATGCAAAGATTTTCCACGATATTATAAAATTCCGGATTATCTTTCTTTTCAATCGGCGCAGCTCGCGCCATTTTCAAAACAATTTTATCACTAAACCAATAAGCAATAATATTCATTAAAACACTAAAAATAATAGCGAAATACAAAATTGACGGATTGGCGTAAATTCCGGCGAAAAACCAGCCGATAAAAATAACAAAAACCAAAAAACCCGCGAAAAACAGCCAAGTTTTATAAATATTTCTCGATTTATAATTAATTAAATTCATAATCTAATGATGTCTTTAATCGTAATAATAACCATTAAGAATATCAGCAACGCGAAACCAAAAGCGTTTGCCACTTTTTCTATTTTTGGATTTATTGGAGAACCTTTGATTTTTTCAATCATTAAAAAAAACAAACGGCCGCCATCAAGCGCCGGAAAAGGCAATATATTAATAACCGCCAAATTCAAAGAAATTAAAGCTAAAAGATGAAGCAAATAAACCAATCCCAAGCTGCCGGCCTGAGCCGTGATTTTGACGATGCCAATCGGCCCTGTTACCTGTTCTAATGACGCTTTGCCCAAAAAAGCTTTTCCTATTAAATTCATAATAGCTAATGCGATAATTTTAATCATCTCCAAAGAAGTTTTTAATCCTTCCCAAAAACTCGCCAAAATGCTTTTCCTCGGTAAACCGGTATCAACTAATCCAATCCCCAAAGCGCCTTCGCCTTCTGGCGGGTTAAGTCGTGGCGTTGCCACAAAATCAATTATTTTGCCGCTTCTCTCTATTTTCAAATCAATTTTTTGCCCGCGATGCTCATTAATAAAATCAATAACGCTTTTAGTCGTAAGGTTCTCTCCCTCCAACTTATCGCCAGCCATAAGTCCAATTTCAGCCGCCGGACTATTTTTTATAACTTCTGTGATAACAACCGCCGGTGAAGTGCCTATGGCGAAAACTAATGAAATTACCATCCAACCAAGGATAAAATTAAAAAAAACTCCGGCAAAAAGGATTATTGCCCGCTGCCAAATTTTCAAACTTATAAAACTTCTTTCCCTAACCGCTCCTGCTTCCAAATTATCTTCTCCGTAAATTTTTACGAATCCGCCAAACGGCAAAGCATTAATACTATAAGTCGTTTCTCCTATTTTTTTTCTAAAAATCCTTGGAGGCAAACCAAAACCAAATTCTTCAACTAAAAGCCCAAATTTTTTAGCTGTTAAAAAATGTCCCAGTTCATGAACAAGAATTAAAATCGAAAGGAAAATTATGACGAAAATAATACCAATTAGCATGTTTATTCCTCTATTTCTTTTATTTTATTCTCTAAAATTCTTTCGATTTCCTCATTTGCTTTGTCAATTTCTTTTTGTGTTTCTTCTTTTAATTTGAATTTCTGATCTTCGCCTATTTCGCCTTCTTCTTCCTGGCGATTGATTTTTTTATTTTCCTCATCGCGGATGTGCCGAATTTTGATTTTTGCTTCTTCGGCCTCTTTTTTAACGACTTTAATAAGATCCTGCCGTCTTTCCGAAGACAGAGGCGGTAAATTAATTCTTACCAAATTACCGTCAATATTGGCAACAACACTCAAATTGGACGATTCAATCGCCTTGGAAACACTGGAGATGGCCTGCGCATCCCAGACGGAAATTTGAATAGTGGTCGGCGGAACAATACTGATGGAACCTAATTGTTTGATCGTCATTTTTTGATTTAAATAATCAACCGGCAAATTTTCCACCAATTTAGGCGTCGGTCGACCGCTTCGTATTGAAGATATTTGATCTTTAAAATATTTTATTATTTCCGCTGTTTTCATTTTTAGAATAACGAATTTACCGCGTCTAAAACAGAACTAATTAAAAGATCTGAACTGAGGTGCGGTAAATAATTATAAAAAAAATAAATAAAAAATCCCCAAATAACAACCAAAACTATAAGATTGCCTCCGTGACCATTCATAAATTAATCGCTTTAAGCTGTAATTTTTTATTGACATTAAACATCTTAATTAAAGCCGACCTCTTTAAAATTTCTTTGGCAAAAGATAAATTTTTGTATCCGTTTTTTCTCGTTTCAATCATTAAAAATCCGAAAAATTTATCCATATCAGATTCTATTATTTCTTCCAACTCCCGCGAAGATACTGAAGATTTCCCAGTTTGACTCATGAAATTTTTCGCTAATTTCCTGATTTTTTCGCTTTTCTTGTCTTTCCATAAATTAAAAGCCAAACCCGGTCTGCCAAAAGATTCTTCCGCGATTAAATCAATTTTTTTGGTATCTGCCCCGTTATCCGCCAAAAATCTTTTAACTTCTTCCATGGTTAATCGCGAAAAATAAACTTTTTGCAAACGCGAAACAAGTGGAGAAGAAAGAGAATCGGAATTAGACGCCGTAAAAATAATCAACGATTGAGAAGGAGGATTTTCAACTATTTTAAGGGCCGCGTTCTGGGCCTCGTCGGTCAGATTTTCGGCATCTCTAATAATCGCGATTCTTCTTGTTGAAAACACCGGTTTTTGATACAAAAAATTGATTATTTTTTTAATTTCATCTATGCCTATCAAACCATTTTCTCCTGGCTCAATTATCAACGCTTCTTCAAGCGGCTGTTTATCCGATTCCCTCAATCCAAAAATCTTTTTTTCCAAATAATTGGCAAGAGATAAAGCGAACAAAAATTTTCCAACTTGCGGCTCACCAAAAAAAAGATAAGCGTGCGACATTTTATCTTCATCTGCCAACTTTTTAAAAAGATTAATTTTATCTTTATGGCCAAACATTATCTTTTATTAAGTAGCGTTCTTTTATAAACATCTAAATGCGTCAAAATCATTCCCGCGCCTTTGGCAACGCAAAAAAGCGGCTCTTCGGCCACATAAGTATTAACGCCGAAAAGGCCCTTGAAAAATTCCGCCAAGTTCCTAATTTGCGCGCCGCCGCCGGAAAGAATAATCCCTTTATCCATAACATCGGCGACAAGCTCCGGAGGCGTTTCATTGAAAACTTTTTGAATTGCCGAAGCGATTTCCATCAAATGAGGATTGAGCGCTTCAGCAATTTCATTGGAATTAATGGTGACATCCTTGGGCAAACCGGAAATTAGATTTCGTCCCCTCACTCGATAAAATAATTTATTTTTAGAAGATAAAGCCGAGCCTATCTCAATTTTTATTATTTCCGCCGTCTGCTCTCCAATAGCAAGAGAATATTTTTTCTTAAAAAAATCGATAATGGCGGCATCGAATTTATTACCGGCGATTCTCACGCTCGCCCAAGAAACAATTCCCCCTAAAGATATAATCGCCACTTCTGAAGTGCCACCGCCGATATTAACAATCATACTTCCCGATCTGGCGTTAATCGGAATGCCCGCGCCCAAAGCCGCTAGAATAGGCTCTCTAACGATATACGCTTCTTTAGCGCCGGCTTCTCTCGCGGCGTTGATTACGGCTCGTCTTTCCGTTGGAGTAATACCAGCCGGAGATGAAACAACCACGTCGGGCTTAA
Organism: uncultured Candidatus Saccharibacteria bacterium; assembly: GCA_964563845.1. GTDB lineage: Bacteria > Patescibacteriota > Minisyncoccia > UBA6257 > UBA9933 > JBBTVE01. The sequence goes on from CAZLYJ010000015.1 coordinate 5,625, forward strand.
AAATATTAAAAGAGCCGATGGCGTTAGCGATAAAATATCTCAACATCGCTTTAGTAATGTAATAATCAGCAATAACTCCGTCTTTAAGCGGCTGGTATGGCTTGATATCGTCGGGAGTGCGGCCAATCATTTCTTTGGCCTCTTTGCCAACGGCCATCACCGTATTATCGGGAACGCTTAAAGCCACGATCGTCGGCTCATTAATCACAAACCCTTTTCCCGGCACAAAAACGATTGTATTGGCTGTTCCTAAATCAATGCCTATTTTGCGGATAAACATAAAACTCTTTGACCCCATTATCGTTTTTTTCATATTCTCTGTCAATCTCACTTGACACTTAACATTTGACGCCCGACACTTATTAATCATGACTCTTAGAACACGCCGCATTTTATTTTTTATTTTTTTAGCCGTTTTTATCCCCTCAAGCGCGGGGATAATATCCTACTCTCAAGGCTGGCGTTTTAATTTTGAAACCTTCGCCATCCAAAAAACCGGCGCCATTTATATTGAAACTCAACCAAAAGATGTGTTAATAAAAATTGACCAAAAATTTTTTACCGACAAATCCGGAATAATCCAAAAGGGCACTCTTATCACCGATCTTTTGCCAAAAAATTATCAAATAAAAATTCAAAGAGACGGTTATTTTCTTTATCACAAAAATATAACCGTAAAGCCGTCTCTAGTGACTGAAGCTGTTGGAATTATTTTAATTCCTATGGATTTTAAAAACGAACTTAAAATCTCCAAAAACCTAAAAGGTGAAAAGTTTATTGATTTCAGCGCCGACGCCTCAAAAATCATTATCAAAAATTCCAAAAATAACATTTATTATCTTTATAATCTGAACAATCAATCGTCTTTGAATATTTCCAATCTGTTTGAAAATATGACTGGGAAAAACATCAAAAAAATCGCTTTTTATCCGCTGGGATTAAATAAATTAATAATTGAAAGCGATGTTTCAAGCGCTATTTATATTGTTGACGTCAATCGCCTCAAATCGGAAATCATTTTTAAAAATTCCAAAGAAAGTTCCTTAATTTCTTGGAACGCTGAAAATTCAAATATTTATTATATTGAACAAAATATCGGCTTAAAAACTAAAAATTATCAACTAATCGCCTTCAATCTAATCGCTAAAACTAAAAGCAAAATTGCGGATTTGCCAAGCGATAATAATCCCTATACCGCCGTTAAGTCCAGCGCTAACGAAAGATTTTTAGCCGCTCTGAATACGCTTGGAAATATCTATCTTTTCGATTCTCGCGAAGGAATTTTTAAACAAATCGCTCATGATGCAAAATTTTTCGCTTTCTCGCCCGATGGAAAAAAAATCGCCTTTTTAGACAACGACGGTAAATTGAATATTTATTTTTTGGAAGAATGGACGAGAAATATTTTCAAAAAATCCGGGGAAACAATCGGATTTAATTTGGAGAACAAGGAATTAATTAAAAGTTTTTATTGGTATGAAGATTCCGCCCATTTATTTATCCAACAAAAATCTGTAGATTTTATGGAAATAGACGAACGGCTGCCGCTTAACCGCTACCCGATTGTCAAAGAGATTGAAGATTTTTACCATAATTGGAAATCGGGCTTCACTTATTACCTTAAAGACGCTAAATTATATTTTTCTTCTCAATCGATAAATCAATAAGAAAACCGATCCGCCGAAAAGATCAAAAAATAAATCTTTTATCGTATCTGCGGCGCCAAGTTGCATAATTTCCGAATAACCTTTTGAAGAAAAGAAGATGTCGTTAATAAACTCATAAAATTCCCAAAGAACGCCTATCAAAGCGACAAAAGAAAGAACTGAAATTAGAAAAAATAATTTCTCGCCGCCGCGCCATAAATTGGGAAAATATTTAGATGAAAGCCAAATGGAAAACATTGCCGCCCAAAAACCGCCCAAAAAATGCATTGGAATATCAAGCCAAAAGTATTGCCAGTACCAAAAATTAATAGTGGCAATCGCGTGAAAAACTAAAACGAAAACCAAAAAAGCGATAAGTAATTTTGAAGAAATCATCTTTTTCTCCACTGTCTTCCCCTTCTTGCTCCTCTAAGTCCGTATTTTTTGCGTTCCACCGCTCGCGAATCGCGAGTAAGATAACCAACGCGGCGCAGCCGTTTTTTAAAATTAATATTGAATTTAACTAATGCTCGAGAAACGCCATGACGAATGGCCTCTGCCTGAGCCAATAATCCTCCTCCCTTAACTTTAACGCTGATGCCGAGTTTATCGTCTATTTTCATTTTTTCTATCGGAGAAACAATAGCTTTTTGCATACGCAAAATCGGAAAATATTTTTTATAATCCCTGCCGTTGACAGTGATGCTTTTTATTTTCGTGTAAATCCGAACACGAGCAATGGCGGTTTTACGCCGGCCAACCGCCTCAAAATAACGGTCTTTTTCTTCTTTAATCTTTTTTTCTTTTAAGGGTTTTTTATCCATTATTGTTCTATAGTCAATTTTTTTATTCTTCTTATTAATAATTTATTTTTGGGTAACATTCCCTTAACCGCTCGGCGTAAAGCCTCGCCTGATCCTTTTTTTTCAATCAACATTTTTAGCGTTTCTTCTTTCAAATGGCCTATTTGCGTCGTATGGCGGTAATAAATTTTCTGATCCATTTTTTTTGCGCCTATCGAAATCTTGCCGGCATTTTTAACAATTACCCGATCTTCGCTTTCAAGACGCGGCTCGTATTTCGCGCTTTTTTTCCCTTGTAAAATTAAGGCTATTTCAGAGGCCAATCGTCCGATTTTTTTATTTGCGGCGTCAATAATATAATCCATAAATTTATTTTTTTCCTTCTATAATCATCTGCGCAATGCTATTGGGCGCTTCTTCGTATTTATCAAATTCCATCGTAAAACTGCCCCGGCCTTGCGTCATTGACCTTAATTTAGTCGCGTAACCGAACATCTCGGAAAGCGGCACCTTAGCATCAATGACTTTAACGCTGCCTCGCTCTCCCATTCCTTCAATTCTCCCGCGTTTTCCCTGAAGATCTCCCGTAATATCGCCTAAAAATTCCGCCGGCGCAATCGTTTGAATTTTCATTATCGGTTCAAGCAAAATCGGTTTAGCGCGCTTAGTCGCTTCGCTCAACGCCATTGCCGCCGCGATTTTGAAAGCGATTTCCGAAGAATCAACTTCATGAAAAGAACCGTCAAAAAGCGTCACCTCCATATCAACTATAGGATAGCCGCCCAAAACCCCTTTGTCCAGCGCTTCTCTAACGCCTTTTTCCGCCGCCGGAATAAATTCCTGAGGAATAGTTCCTCCTTTAATTTCATTAATAAACTCAAAACCCTTTCCTCTTTCCAATCCCTTAACCTTTAACCAAACATGACCGTATTGTCCCCGTCCGCCGGACTGCTTGATATATTTTCCTTCAGCCTCGGCTTCTCCTTTGATAGTTTCTTTATAAGCCACTTGCGGCCGACCGACATTAGCTTCAACTCCAAATTCCCGTTTCATTCTGTCAACAATAATTTCCAAATGGAGTTCTCCCATGCCGGAAATAATTGTTTCTCCCGTTTCCTGATCGCCGCCGACTCTAAAAGTCGGATCTTCCTGAGCCAATCTTCTCATTGCCAAACCCATCTTCTCCTGGTCAGCTTTGGTTTTCGGTTCTATTCTGACTGAAATTACCGGTTCGGGGAAAATTATTTTTTCCAAAATTATAGGATTTTGAAGATCGCAAAGAGTGTCTCCCGTAAAAGTATTTTTAAGACCAACTAACGCCCCGATTTCTCCTGCATAAAGTTCTTCAACTTCTTCCCTTTTATTGGCGTGCATTTTAACAATACGGCTGATTCTTTCCTGTTCTTCTTTTGTGGAGTTTAAAACATAACTCCCCTTTTTAAGAACGCCTGAATAAATTCTAAAATAAGTCAGCGCTCCGACGTAAGGGTCTGAAGCGACTTTAAAAGCCAAGGCGGTAAACGGTTCTTCATCTTTTGGCTGGCGAATAATTTCTTCGTTTGTTTTAATGCTTAATCCCTTAATCGGCTTTAACTGTTCAAGATCAAGAGGAGAAGGAAGATAATCAAGAACCGCGTCAAGTAAAAGCTGAACCCCTTTATTTTTCAGGGCCGAACCGCAAAAAACCGGAACAAATTTTCCACTAATCGTCGCTTCTCTAACAGCTTTGCGAATTTCTTCTTTGGAAATTTCCTTGGCTCCAAGATATTTTTCCATTAAAGCGTCGTTGTATTCCGCGACTTTCTCAATCAAAGCGTTTCTCACTTTTTCAGCTTCAATTTTTAAATTTTCCGGAATCTCTCCAACAATAATTTTTTCGCCGCGTTCGCCCTCAAAAGTCATCGCCTTCATTTCGATTAAATCAATTACTCCTTGAAAATTCGATTCCAAACCGATTGGTAACTGCAAAGGATAAGCGTTCGGCGTTAAACGTTCAATAATTGAACCAAAAGATTTTTCAAAACTAGCCCCCGTTCTATCAAGTTTATTTATAAAAGCTATTCTCGGAACATTATATTTATCCGCTTGACGCCAAACGGTTTCCGATTGTGGCTCTACTCCGGCAACGCCGTCAAAAACAACCACTCCGCCATCCAACACCCTCAAAGACCTTTCAACTTCTACCGTAAAATCAACATGGCCCGGCGTGTCAATAATATTTATCTGATATTCGCTGATATCCCTAATATCTTTTTTCTCTTTTTCATCAGAAATTCCCTGAAGCAATCTCGTTGAAGTCCAGAAACAAGTCGTGGCGGCGGCAGTAATAGTAATCCCTCTTTCCCTTTCCTGTTCCATCCAATCCATAATCGCTTCTCCTTCATGAACTTCGCCTATTTTATGAGAAACGCCCGTATAAAAAAGAACCCGTTCGGAAACGGTTGTTTTACCGGCATCTATGTGAGCGATAATGCCGATATTTCTGTATTTTTCAAGAGGATACTGACGCATGAATTAGCGGGCGAAATGCGCGAAAGCCCTGTTAGCTTCAGCCATTCTGTGCATATCGTGTTTTTTCTTAATTGCCGCGCCCTCATTTTTAAAAGCCGCTAAAATTTCTTCCGCTAATTTTTCCGCCATTGATTTGCCTTTTTTCGTCCGAGCGGCCCTGATAATCCAATTGCAAGCCAAAAAAAATCGGCGTTCGGGTCTAACTTCTCTCGGCACCTGATAATTCGCTCCGCCCACTCTTTTTGAAAAAACTTCTATCTGCGGTGAAACATTCTCAAGAGCTTTTTCAAAAATCGCCAAAGGTTCTTGTTTGGTTTCTTTTTTTATATTTTCCAAAGATTTATAAAAAACTTTTTCGGCAACTGATTTTTCCCCTTTTCTCATTAAATAATTAATAAACCGGGAAACAACGGTGTTGTCATAAACCACGTCGGGTTGATATTCTTTTTTGAATTGTCGTTTTTTTCTCATCGCGTTATTTTGGTCTCTTTACTCCGTACTTGCTTCTTTCTTGTTTTCTGCCGTCCGTTCCGGCAGTATCAAGCACTCCTCTGACAACGTGATATCTAACGCCCGGCAAATCTTTGACTCGACCGCCTCTAATTACCACTACCGAGTGTTCCTGAAGATTGTGGCCTATTCCAGGAATGTAAGCCGTCACTTCCATACCATTGCTCAATCTCACCCTAGCGACTTTTCGCAAAGCGGAATTCGGTTTTTTCGGTGTCGTGGTAAAAACTTTCACGCAAACTCCGCGCTTAAAAGGTGAAACGGAATAAACCGGTTTGTTTAGAACGGTATTGAAATAAAAACCCAAAGCCGGAGATTTGGATTTTTTGCCAATGCTCTTTCTTCCTTTTTTAATTAATTGATGAATTGTCGGCATAAACTAAAAAATCCGATTGGGATTT
>CAZLYJ010000016.1:0-4768 GCA_964563845.1 uncultured Candidatus Saccharibacteria bacterium
TTATTTTTTATGAACCTTAATCCCATCTTCTCCGATAGTAATAAAAATTGAAGGGATATCCGTCCAGCAACCAACATTGAAATAATTAACGCCATTTATAACTTCTATCGCTTCCCGATGAGTATGCCCGCAAAAAACATAATAAATGCCCTTTTTCAGGGCATGGCGCGCCGCGCCCTGGGCAATTTTCCCAGAAAGCCGAAGCCATTTTTTAGAAGCTCTTTTTATAAAACGGCTAAAATTTAAATTAAGTCTTTGTAAAATTATATAAATAGACGAAGCGATATCGCTGATAAGCTTGTTATCCGCCAAAAATCTATCAAACTGGTGACCGTGGATTGCCAAATATTTTTCATTTTTATATTTCCAAACATATTCTTGAGTTACTTTAATCCCAATAAAATGAGATATCACCTTAAATATAAGTTCGTCATGATTTCCTAAAACCCAAATTATCTCAATATTACGTTTTGGATTGGAAAGTTCCTGAATATAAGAAAGAAGTTCCCAATGGTCTTTCTCCAAATCGCTGAAATTTAAATCGTCAAAAATATCGCCAAGAAGAATAAGGCGGCCAAAATTATGATTTTTAAGAACATTAAGCAATTCCTTAGCTCGGCTCACTTTCGAACCAAGATGAACATCTGAAACGATAATTGTATCAATTTTTGCCATAATTATTTTATTTCCCGATTTTAATCCTAAAATTCATCTCGTCTATTTTTATTTCTCCGCCACTTTCAATAACATCTTTAAATTCAATTTTTTCCGCGCCGACGGATTTTTTAAATTCGCTTTCAAATTTTTCTATTAAATTTTTGCCTTCGTGGCTTGTGGTAATTTCCAAAACTATTTTTTGAACGGGAGTTAAATTATTTATTTTACGCAAATCCTGGATAAAACGCGTCAATTCCCGCAATTGTCCTTCTTTTTTAAGTTCCGGCGTAATTATCGTATCAATCTCAACTTCATTTTTAATGCTGCTATCAAAAACTATTTCTTTGACATTAATCTCATCTTTAATTAAATCCAATAATTCTTCATTATTTTTGATTTTTGATTTTTGATTTTTAATTTTGAGAAAAGCAATTGGTTGGCGGACTTTTATTCCAGCCTTTTGCCGCGCTTCCAAGCCAAGCGAGCAAATTTTCCTCGTTTCCACCATAGTTTCCAACAATTTTTTATCGCGTTTTAATAATTTTTCCGCAAAACGACTTATCAATGGCTTTAATTTTGGCCAATTTTCCAAATGAACGGATGCTATTACCCGTTGGTCATCAACCATCAATTGTTGATATATGCTTTCGCTCATAAACGGCATAAATGGCGCGATAAGTTTGGAAAATTCCAATAAAACATATCGCGTTGTCGCAATGGCATTTTTCTTATCTTCGTTTTCATTTTTAAATCGTTCACGCGAACGCCTCAAATACCAAGTTGATAAATCGTCAATAAAATCTCCTATTGGCCGACTGGCTTTATCTAATTCATACTTATCCATCCATTTTGAAATTTCATCTTTTAGTTCTTCCAACCGCGCAATAATCCATTTATCCAACACATTTGATATTTGTCCACCGGCTGACGGATTAACATTTGACATTTTTTTATCCGCGTATAATTCATAAAATTTATAAACATTCCATAATCTTAAAATCACTTTTTTATAAATCTCGTCAACGCTTTTTTCCGAAAAACGAAGGTCTTCGGCTCGCATCACCGGCGAAGATAAAAGATAAAGACGAAGCGCGTCGGCGCCGTATTTTTCAATAATTTCCATCGGATCGGGATAATTCTTTAAACGTTTTGACATTTTTTGTCCGTCTTCAGCCAAAATAATCCCATTAACAACCGAATTTTTATAAGCGGGTTTATTAAAAATCGCCGCCGACAAAACCAACATCGTATAAAACCAACCGCGCGTCTGATCAAGCCCCTCGGCGATGAATTCCGCCGGAAACGGCAATTTTCCTCCCGAAAACGGATAATGCGCCTGACCGTAAGGCATTGAACCTGATTCAAACCAACAGTCAAAAACTTCCAGTATTCTTTTCATTTTCCCGCCGCAATTACATTTTAATTCAATTTCGTCAATGTAAGGTCTGTGTAAATCAATTTCATAATTCCTATTATGCGGAAGCGGCGCGAAGTCAAGTTTTTGGAATTCTCCGGTTTTAACAAAATCCGGCTTATCTTTTTTTATTTCAACCGCCTTTTTTGCGTCGGCGCCCAAAGCTGTTGCGAATATCAGCCAAATAGAATACTCATGACTGATAATTAAAATGTTTTTACCGAAATATTTAGCGTCTATTTCGTATAAAAATTCCGCGACGCGGTTTTTAAGTTCAATAAGATTTTCGCCTTCCGGCGGATTTTTATAAAACTTTTCTTTCAGCGAAGAAAAATATTTATGGTATTCTCCGGCTGACCGGCCGTCAAAAATTCCAACATTAACCTCGCGAATTCTTTCGTCAAAAATCAAATTATCGCCGTTAATGCCTAATTTTTCAGCCATAATTTCCGCGGTTTCTTTAGTGCGTAAATAATCCGAAGAAAATATCATATCGATTTTTTCTCCTTTCAATTCAAGAGCCGTTGTTGCGACTTGCTTTTTCCCCTTTTCGGTAAGATGATGGCCGTTTTTTATATTACAACTGGCGATATTTTCAATATTGCTTTGGGCTTCGCCGTGCCGCATCACAAAATATTTATTGCCTGATTTTTCAATTTTATTTTTAAGGTCGTCTAACGAACCGATAATTTCAATTTTTTCGCATTTTTGGCATTTCCAAACGGGAATCGGCGCTCCCCAAAAACGGCTTCTTGAAATAGCCCAATCTCTCGCTTCTTTCAGCCAATTTCCAAACCGTCCTTCTTTAATATATTCCGGAATCCAATTTATTTTTTTATTAATCTCGATAAGTTTATTTTTAATTGACGCGACTTTCACGAACCACGAAGAAGCGGCGTAATTTATAAGCGGCGTGTCGCAACGCCAACAATACGGATAAGAATGGGAGATTTTTTGTTTGCTAAAAAGTTTATTATTGGCGGCCAACCATTTAATGATTTCGATGTCGGTTTTTTGATGCTCATCTTTCGGCTTAACCGACAAACCGACAAAATCCTTAACCTCCTGCTTAAATCTGCCGTCGATTGAAACATGCTGAATAAACGGCAAATCATGCTTTTGCGCCAAATTATAATCGTCTTCACCAAAAGCCGGAGCAATATGGACAACGCCCGTTCCTTCATTTGTTGTCACAAAATCCGCGCCGTAAATTTTCCAACCATTCTCTCTATTTTTCAAATTTTTATCGTTAGGGTAATAATCAAAAAACGGTTTGTATTTTTTACCAATAAGCTCCTCTCCCTTAAGATTATCTAAAATTTCATATTTTTCTTCGCCTAAAATCTCCAATCTTTTTTTTGCCAAAATAAATTGTTGCGGTTCATTGTTCGTAGTTTGTATCCTGATTTTCACATATTCAATTTCCGGATTTATCGCCAATGCCGCGTTCCCGAGCAAAGTCCAGGGCGTCGTAGTCCAAGCCAAAATATAAGTATTCAATTCGTTTTCCAGCTCAAATTTCACCGTAACTGAAATGTCGGTAATATCCTTATAATTCATACCCACCTCAAGACTGGAGAGAGTTGTTTCACATCTTGGGCAAAGATGCATTGATTTATAACCCTCATAAATCAACTCTTTATCAAAAAGCGTTCTAAAAACCCACCAAACGGATTCCGTATATTCCCAATCCATTGTTTTGTAATCATTTTCCATATCTACCCAGCGACCGATGCGAGCAATCGTTTTTTTCCATTCATCGGCATAGCGGAGAACACTATCCTTGGCGGCTTTATTGAATTTTTCAACACCGTAATTTTCTATCTCTTTTTTTGTTTTGAACCCCAATTCTTTTTCAATTTCATACTCAACCGGTAAACCGTGGCAGTCCCAACCCCACCGCCGCTTTACTTTATAGCCCTTCATCGTTTTGTAGCGAGGGATAGCATCTTTAATAATGCTTGCCAAGATATGGCCGTAATGAGGCGTACCAGTGGCAAACGGCGGCCCGTCATAGAAAACAAAATCGCCATTTGGCGATTTTTTGTCCAAAGATTTCTCAAAAATTTTATTTTCTTGCCAGAATTTTAAAATTTCTTTTTCTAACATATTAAAAATATACTATTTTAAGCCCTAAAATTCAACAAAAAAGAGGGGTTGCAATTACATACCCCCCTTGTCTCATTCCTTACGGCGCCGGAACATACGTCTGACCCCGCACCCTCTTATTATCGTCATTGATTTTTATCGACTTCTTACACCGAGGACAAGAAATTTCATCGTTGAAAAACACCCACAATCCCCGAATGACCGTCACGCAAAATGGACACTTTATTTCAAAGTCCATTTTTCCTTTTCTTAAACTGAGCCTTAATTCTGCCTTTCCTTTTTCTCTCTCCATCTTTATTAAGTCTCCCATGACAACCCCCTGGTTTAATTTATTTAAATGTTCTAGTTATATTATATCACAAGATAAATAATTTTGCAACATCTACATTTTTTTCGGGATATTTATTCCTAAAATGTTTAAAATATTTTTAAAAATAATTTGTGTTGCCTTAATAAGTTCCAAGCGCGCCATTGTTAAATTAATATCCGCCCCTTCGCCCATTATTCTTTCTTTTTCGTAGAAATTATGAAATTCTCGCGCCAACTCCAAAGAATAGCGCACTAAAATCTGCGGGCTGTATTTTTCAG
>CAZLYJ010000016.1:4868-6052 GCA_964563845.1 uncultured Candidatus Saccharibacteria bacterium
CATCTTACTGCCGCGTATTGAACATAATAAACCGGATTTTTCATTGACCGCTCTTTTGCTAATTCCAAATCAAAATCCATATGAGTTTCCGGCGAATGCGTTAAAAAGAAAAATCGCGCGGCATCGGCTCCAACTTCGGCGACCAGATCGCCGAAAGCGATAAATTCCCCTTTTCGTTTTGACATTTTTACTTCCTGCCCCTTTCTTATCAAACGAACCGCTTGAGTAATTATAATTTTACTGTTTTTAACCCCCATAATTTCAGCCGCTGCCTGAATTCTTTTAACATAACCATAGTGGTCTGGACCCATAATATTGATTTTTTGCCTAAACCCTCGTTTTTTTGTTTCCAAATAATGACCGGCATCCGCCAAAAAATAAGTGGGAAAACCGTCTTTGGTAATAAGAACCCTATCTTTATCGTCGCCAAATTGCGTTGTTTTAAACCATAAAGCGCCGTCTTTTTTGTATGTTACCACAGATTTTTCAAAAATCGCCAATGCTTTTTTTATAAAACTTTTCTTTTGAATATGATTATTCTCCGAAGTAAAACGGTCAAAACGGATTTTTGAATCTTTTATTAAAACTTTTTTTATTGATGCGAGAAAATTTTTAGCCGCCAATTGCCCAATTTTCAAATAATTGTTTTTATGCTTTTTAATCGCTACAGGATTTTTCTTGGTCCAATCTTTTATATAATCGCCATGATAAAAATTTTCTTCCCAAGGAATTAGATTTGCCGCCGCGGCCATTGATTTCCCCAAAATAATAATCTGGTTACCGGTATCATTGACATAATATTCCCGCTCAACTTTATATCCGCAAAACTCCATGATATTTGACAAAACATCACCAAAAAATCCGCCCCGGCCATTCGCTAAAGTCAAAGGGCCTGTTGGATTAGCGGAAACAAACTCTATCTGAATCTTTGACATTTGACCCTTGGCCTTTGACCGACCATAGCTATCTTTCTTTTTCAAAATTTCTTTCAATTCATCTTGAAAAACTTCCGGCTTCAGCCAAAAATTTATAAAACCCGGAGTCGCAATTTCAACTTTATTGAAAACATCTAATATCTGATATTTTACATCTAACGCAATTTTTTCAGCAATTTTTAACGGATTTTCATCGCGAATTTTCGCCAATTTCAAAGCGACATTGGTCGAATAATGCCCGAATTGCTC
>CAZLYJ010000016.1:6152-11476 GCA_964563845.1 uncultured Candidatus Saccharibacteria bacterium
CGCGAATTTTCGCCAATTTCAAAGCGACATTGGTCGAATAATGCCCGAATTGCTCGTTTTCCGAAATAAAAATATCTATTTTTATATCTTCTTTAATGGCTTTTTTAAGAAAATTTATAATATTTGACTTTATCATTTAATTTCAATTATACTGGGAATAGAACACTTAATCAAAATAAAAAGGAGGTATAGGAATATGGAAAAATGTCCAAAATGCGGAAAATACTTATTAGAGAGAACAGGATTCGAGGAAAAACGTTGCTATAAAGATGGTTGCACATTTCGAGTTTATGACGATGGCTCGACATCAGATTTGGTAATGGAATTCAACACAAAAACAATAAAACGAGTTAAAACATATCCTAACGGAAAACAAGAAATAATGAATAAACATCGCTGTTCTTAAGGAGGTTTTGATGGGAGATATTATAGATTTTAGGAAAAAGAAAGAAGAAAAAGAGAGAAAAGAAAGAAAGAAAGAAAATGCGAGACTGCCCGGGATTTTTATAAATCACGCCGAGCGTCTTTGGCCAAAAAACGAAGAAGATTACGATAACCCGCCACCAAAAGCATCTTAAATGGCCGAAAAGTAATTTATTTACTGAGTAGGCCTTTTTTATTTACCCAGTTAGAAGCAGACAGTCTTTGATTGCCGGTGGATTTCGGATAAATCCTGCTTCTAATGGGGTTTATAAAATTTTAAATAATCTTATACTTAAACCATGCCTGTCATCACCATAAATAAGCGAGCTTATTTTGATTATGAAATCCTGGAAACTTTTGAGACTGGAGTCGAACTTTTCGGTTTTGAAGTGAAATCCGTCAAAAACGGCCAAATTAATTTGGCCGGTTCTTATGCGATTATAAGGGGCGGCGAGGTTTGGCTGATTAATGCCGACATTCCGGCTTATCAACCGAAAAACGCGCCCGAAGATTATGATTCAAAAAGGAGCCGCCGGCTTCTTTTGAGAAAAAAAGAGATAGGAACTCTAATCGGTAGAACCGTTGAAAAAGGCTTGACTTTAGTCCCTTTGAGAGTTTATACTAAAGAACGAAAAATTAAGATTGAAATCGGATTGGCTAAGAACAGAAAGAAAAAGGACAAAAGAGAATTGATAAAAAAACGCGAAGCGGAAAGAGAAATCAAATTGGGGATGTAAGGCTTCGACAGAAGATCTTTTCAAAAAACAGCGAGCCGAGCCGATTAACTCGCTAAACTGATCAAAACAAAAATAACTGCCAACAAAAATTTGGCTCCCGTATTCGCTTTCGCGTAATGCGGCATCCGTTTTTAATCGCCTGAGTTAAAAAACCGGGTGTTATACTTCAGGATATATTGGATATCAAGCAGAAAATATCCAATGAAAAAATTCTGTAAAAATTTAGAAGATTTTGTCAGATTTCAACTTTTAAATTTATTCTAATCTAACTACGCTCGTAGAAGTCTTTTGGGAAATCTTTTGGACGGGGTTTCAATACCCCCATCTCCACATAAAACATAATAATATTATCCAACAGTATCGCATAAACAATCAAATAAAGGCGCCTGAACTGAGAGTAATAGACGAAGACGGAGAGAATTTGGGAACCATGCCGCTTGAGGCGGCATTAAAATTGGCGGCTGAAAAAGAATTGGATTTAATAGAAATCGCGCCGATGGTCAAACCACCGGTGGCAAAAATAATTAGTTTTGACAAATTCCGTTATCAGAAAGAAAAAGAGCTAAAAAAACAAAGAGGGGGCCAAAAAATCAGCGAATTAAAAACTGTTCAAATTAGCGCCCGAGCGGCAAAAAACGATTTGGAAACCCAGGCAAAAAAAATCGAAAAATTCCTCAACGAAGAAAATAAGGTGGAAATATCTCTTCGATTGAAAGGCAGAGAAAAATACAATAGAGATTGGGCGCGCCAAAAACTGAACGAATTTATAACTATGATCCCAGTTGAATACAAAATCGCGATGGAACCAAGATTTGGAGGAAAAGGAATAGTAATGCAAATAACAAAAAAATGAAAAAATCAATTTCCAGCAGAATTAGAATAACCAAAACCGGAAAAGTATTAAGACGGGCAATGGGCCAGTGCCATTTCCGCGCCAAAAAAAGAAGCGCTCAAATTAAACGGAGAAAAGGATTTCGCGGAATTGAACTTGGGAAAATAGTTAAATATCTATAAATTATGACACGAGTCAAACGCGGCAAAATTGCCAGCAAAAAAAGAGCAAAAATTTTAAAATATACCAAAGGTTTTCGCTGGGGACGAAAATCCAAAGAAAGAGCGGCTAAAGAAGCTTTGCTTCACGCTTGGACTCACGCTTTTCGCGGCCGGAAAGAAAATAAAAGGAATTACCGCCAAAAGTGGAATGTCCAAATTAATGCCGGGAGCAGAGCCGTTGGGATGACCTATAGTAAATTAATTGCCGGATTGAAAAAACAAAAAATTTTGCTTGATAGAAAAATTTTGGCTGATTTAGCCCAAAACGAACCGAAAATTTTTGAAAAGATAATTGAAAAAGCGAAATAAAAGGAGCTATTGGATAGCTCCTTTTTCCAGCAAAACTTCATGCGCCTGTGTTAAAACTCTTTGACTGTCTTTATATTTTGAAAGAATTTTCATCGCCTCTTTATAAGTGAACCAACCATATCCGTTATGTTCATAAGAAATCCTGATTTGCGACTTTTTTGTTTCAGCTAAATAAAAAATCACGATTTTAAACACTTTTTGCTTTTTTATTCCTCGACCGCGCCAAAAAACAAACTTTTCGTAGGCCTTAAAACTATCGTGAATTTTCAAATCATCCCGACTCAAACCGATTTCTTCTCGTGTTTCTCTTAAAGCCGCCGGAAAACTTTTTTCCTCGCTTTCTATTTTGCCTTTGGGAAAATTCCAATAACTGCCGCCATGATACAAAATTAAGAACTTCAACCCTTCAAGCGTTTTTTGATAAACAATAATGCCCGCGGCGATTTCTTTAATCATTATTTTATTTTAACATACTAAGCATTTTTTTAACGCCCCAGCAATTGATAATATCTTTTTTTTCCGCCCAACCCCTTCGCGCTTGTGAGACGCCGTATCCCATAAAATTTAATTGATCTTTATGATGGCTATCGGAATTTATAATCATTTTTACGCCCATTTCTTTGGCCTTGCGGATATTTTGGTCGTTTAAATCCAATCTATAAGGATTAGCGTTAATTTCTAAAACCGTTCCTGTTTTCTTTGCCACTTTCAAAATCCTGTCAAAATCAATTTCATACTCATCGCGATGCTTTAAAATTCTCCCTGTTGGATGGGAAATAATATCGACATTGGGATTTTCCATCGCTTTAATAATTCTTTCAGTCATTTTTCCCTTTGGCATTTTCATTTGCGAATGGACGCCGGCAATAACATAATCCAGTTTTTTTAATGCTTCGTCTCTTATATCGATTGAGCCATCGACCATTATATTCGCTTCACAACCTTGAAGAATTCTGAACTTTCTCTTTACAATTTGCGATTTACTATTTGCTTCATTTATTTCTTTTCTTTGTTCCGCCAATTGCTTTTCATTTATGCCATGTTCAATTGCCAAAAACTTCGTGTGGTCGGAAATACCGACATATTCGTAGCCCATCGCTATCGCCGCTTCCGCAATTTCTTCAATCAATCTTTTGCCGACTCCCCAATGCGAATGGCAATGCAAATCACCTTTGATGTCTTTAAGTTCAATTAATTCCGGCAACTTGCCTTTTAAAGATAATTCTATTTCGCCCTGATTTTCCCGCATTTCCGGCGGAATCCATTTAAGTCCCAACTTTTCATAAATTTCTTTTTCATTCTCTCCGGCAATCATCCGCCAACCGGCGGATTCGCCCTTGAAAAGACCATATTCTGACAACTTCAATCCCCTATTAATGGCTATTTTCCGAAGCGCAATATTGTGCTCTTTTGAACCGGTAAAATATTGCAATGCCGCGCCGAAACTTTTTTCCGGCAAAACCCGTAAATCAATGTCAAAACCTTCTGACATTCTGACCGACGCTTTGGTTGACCCCTTTGCCCAAATTTTAACAATGCCTCGAAGAGAAACGAAATAATCTATGACTTTTTTAGGATTAGAACTGGCAATCAAAATATCGGCATCGCCGATTGTTTCCTTGCGCCGCCTTATTGAACCGGCTTCTGAAATTTGCTTAACCTCTTTCAAATTTTTTAATTCAGCGATAATTTCATAAACTTTCGGCAAAATCTCACCCAACAAAAATCTC
Organism: uncultured Candidatus Saccharibacteria bacterium; assembly: GCA_964563845.1. Classification (GTDB taxonomy): domain Bacteria; phylum Patescibacteriota; class Minisyncoccia; order UBA6257; family UBA9933; genus JBBTVE01. Next base: position 10,405 of record CAZLYJ010000016.1, read on the forward strand.
CCCTTGCTTCGCTTTAAAAATTCTATGCCTTCCAAAATATTTTTTTCGGTTTTTTCGCCGAAACCGAACAAGGGAGCGATTTTGCCGGCTTTGACGGCTTTTTCAAGGCCTTTAATGTTTCTAACACCCAATTTTTGATATAAAATTTTAATTTTTTTCGGGCCCAATCCTTCAATACCAATCAACTCCATCAAATCAACCGGTGTTTTCTTTTTAAGAGCTGTCAATTCTTTAATTTTTCCGGTTTTTAGATATTCCTCGATTTTCAAAGCAATACCTTTCCCAATGCCGGGTATTTCCATCAACGCTTTTAATCCGCCTTTTTTATAAATATTCCCCGCATCTTCGCTTAAAGATTCCAAATTAACTGCCGCCTTTTTCAAAGCAATTGACTTAAAGGGAACTTGAGTCGCGCTTTCTTCCATTTCCAAATAATCGGCGATTTCATAAAATAGCCTAGCTAATTCTTGATTAGTCATATTTTAATAATACAATCTTTCTTTTTAATTTGAAATAAAAAAACTCCGGCATATGTGCATGCCGGAGTAGAACTCAGAGATTACTATGTTTTGTATATTATGGCCGGTATTGGTCTGCGTCCGCTGTTGACCGTTACTAATTTATGCTTATTCGTATCGCATCTTCGGTCTCGATCGCGTAGGGCGAACATCCCTGTTCTCAATGTAATCTCTCTTGTATCAACAACGGCGTAAGCGTGGTAAACAGCTAACGCTATTGTTGGCAATGAAGACGGCAAAGGAGCCGTGAAAACCATCATATCGTTGATGGTCGTCTCCATCGCCACTGGTGGCCCATTGTCTATGAGCGGCATCGCCACCCATAGAGCAAAGGTAAAGAAGAACACAATAAGCATTATCTTCTTCATCTTCCTTTTCCCTCCTTTTTGGAATTAGCCCCCCCCTCCGATTTTCACCTCCTTTTTGTCTAACTAATGGAACATTAAGGGCTTTTTATATTATACCAAATAAAAATAAATTTTCAATAGCGCGGTTTATTAAATAAATTTTATCTCTTTATTTTCCAAAACCGCTTTTATATTACTGCCTTTGAC
>CAZLYJ010000017.1:0-4904 GCA_964563845.1 uncultured Candidatus Saccharibacteria bacterium
GAGCCCAGTAGGACAGTTAGCGTATTTAATTGCGCTGTCAAAAGATTCTCTCTGTGTGCTAAAATATCAGTAAGATTTTATTAAAATCGCCGTCTTTATTTATGAAGGAAATTGAAGATAAATTTTTGAAGGCTTACGATGAATATGCCCCCGCTATTTTAAGACATGTTTATTTTAGGGTTAATAATAAAAGTTTATCGGAAGATTTAACTTCAGAGACTTTTATGAAGGTGTGGAATTATTTAGCCGTCGGCAATGAGGTAAAAAACTTAAAAGGTTTTCTTTATAAAATCGCCGATAATTTGATTATTGATTATTATCGGGAGAAATCTCATAAAGAAATTTCTTTGGATGATGTAAAAGAAACGCCGGATTGGGACAAAACGCCATTAACGGCTGAAAATTTTGACAAAGATATTAATATTAGTTTGGTTAAAAAACATTTAAATGAATTGCCGAATGATTATAAACAGATTTTAATCCATCGTTTTATTGACGATTTAAGCATAAAAGAAATCAAAGAAATAACCGGAAAATCAATGACGAATGTTTATGTGATGATTCATCGTGGCTTAAAAATGTTAAAAGGAAAAATTAAAAATGTTTGAAGAGAAAAATATAAAATCAATTTTAAAGCGAATAAGCAATGCGCCTGTTGACGTGGAGTTTGTAAGCGCCTTGAAAAATCAGCTGATGGATTATATGAAGACAACGCCATCGATTGTAAGAATCCCGACAGAAGACCGTCCTCTATTTAAAAGGTCGAATAATTTAATTTATAAACTTAAAACTATGCCAATAGCATTAATAATCGGTTTAATCATTGCTTTGACGAGCGGCGGAACAGTTGCGGCTTCTCAAAACAGTTTGCCGGGAGATATTCTTTATCCGGTTAAAATTGTAAGCGAAGACGCGCGCGTGGCTATGGTTTTTTCACCGGAACAAAAAGCGGAATTTCGCTTGAATCTTGCCCAAAAAAGAATTGAGGAGATCGGTAGGGTTTTGGAAAAAGCCGAAGAAGAGGGCAATGGCCGGAGCGTTGAAGCTCTTCAAAAAGCTTTAGACAATTTTGACGCTCAAGTTCAAAAAATTCTTGATAAAACCGCTGAGATAAAAGGAAAAGGAAATTTGGCAAAAGCCGGCGAAATTATCGCCAATCTTGAAACCAACCTCGGCATTTACAAGAAAATTTTAAAAGACAAGGAAGAAAAAAGCGAGGGTGGCGTAAAGAATAAACTAAAAGAAGCTGGTTCTTTAATTGAGAAGAGCAATGAGAAAGTGAAAAAAGAAAATGAAGATATTGATGAAGAAGAAGATAAAACCGCTGGAACTAAGGAAAGCGCTGAGGGTAAAATTAACGCCGCTGAAAATAAAATCGCCGAGGTAGAAAAGTTCATTCAAAATAAGGAAGAAAAGCTTGGCGTTGAAGCGGTAGCAGAAGCTAAAGAAAAATTAGAAGACGCGAAAGAGAAATTAAGCGAAGCAAAAGAGCGCCTTGATAAAGGAGAATATAGAGAGGCTTTTGATAAGGCGAAGGACGCGATGAAAAAGACTATAGAAGCAAAAGCATTGGTTGAATTGGGTGCTTCATTTGACCGCGAAAAAATCAAAGAACATGATAAAGATGATGAAGATGATGATAATGATGATAATGACGACGACGATGATGATAACGATAAAGACAATAATAAGGGCCATGGTAAAAATGCCACCAGCACTTTATAAAATAACGAAACACAAAATCGCCCTAAAGGCGATTTTGTGTTGGGGACCAAGTGGTTTGTTGTAAATTGACAGACATTACAAAATATGATATTTAAAATACACGGTAAACGCCGTGTTTTTTGAAAATTTAATATAAAACCTTAGAAAAAAGGAGAGACAAATGAGAAGAAAAGAAGGTATGGATGATGTGATTGCTTTTTTACTTGCGGGAGGAAGCGGAAGTCGCCTTATGCCGCTTACTTCTGATCGAGCAAAACCCGCTGTGCCGTTTGGCGGGAAATGGTTTATTATTGATCCGGCCCTTTATAGTCTTTACTATTCGGGTGTGGATACAATAAAGGTGTTTACGCAATACAATAGCCAGCCGCTTATTCAACATATAAATAAGTGCTGGCCTCGTAAGCCAAACTTTGAAGATTATGTTGAGGTTATTCCTGCCCAGCAACAAATTGGCAGTGATTGGTACACGGGCACCGCGAACGCAGTTTTTCAAAACCTTGACCTTTTATTCCAAAATCCCGGTTTTGAAATCGTCGCGATCTTTGCTGGTGACCATATCTTTAAATTCGATGCGAGTCAGATGAGGGAATTCCACGATCAAAAAAAGGCGCATTTCACCATTTGCGGGAAGGAACTTCTCGTGCAGGAGGCGGCGGGAAGATTCGGCGTCATCGTTGTAGATGAAAATAGCAAGGTGATTGATTTTCAGGAAAAACCGATGCATCCTATCGAGATTCCGGGGAAACCGGGGGTTTGTTATGCAAGTATGGGGAATTATTTTGTTAACGCAAAAATTCTCCGCGAAGTTCTTACGGAAGACTCAAAAAACACCGCATCTTCTCACGATTTCGGGAATGATGTAATTCCCGCAATGATTCTGGGCGGATTCGGCGTTTACGTGTATAACTTTGCCGAGAATAAAGTACCGGATCATACAAACCCATACTGGATTGACGTGGGTACCATAAGCTCTTATCACCAGGCTAATATGGATTTGGCAGGAGAAAATCCTGCGTTGAATCTATATTCCGATAAATGGCCGATCATGACTCCTCCCGATAAAGAACCGCCGGCAAAGTCTGCGAGGCGGTCCACTGTGGAATATTCTCTTCTTAGTGGAGGGGATATTCTTGATGGAACTTCGGTTTTCCATTCTGTGTTGGGAAGAAGAGTTGTGGCAAACTTCGGTTCAAAAATAGAGGAGTGTGTTCTTTTTGACGGAGTGATTGTTGGCGAAGGAGCAGAAGTGTTTCGCGCTATTTTGTGTGAAGACGTCATTATTCCTCCTCGTGCCAAGGTGGGTTTTTCTAAGGAGGATGATCGTAAACGCGGCATTGTAATTGATAATGATAGCGGCATACGAATCATTCCTCGGGGATTTAAATTCTCCAAGTAATTTTGCAAGCCAGGAATTCGTTCCTGGCTTTTTATTTTAAGTATTGTTTCCTGCCACAAATCCGGTTGTCCAACATAGTTGAAGGCTATATCCTCCCGATGGTCGGTTGATATTAAGCGCATCACCAATAATATATATTTGCGGCACAATGCGTGATTGCATTGTTTTGAAATTTACTTCTTCGGGTACAACGCCCCCTGAAGACACAATTGCTTTATTCGCGCCCAAAAGTCCTTTCACATGCATGGGAATCGCTTTCATGTATTTAATAAGTTTCATTCTATCTTCGTGCCGTATACTGTGATTTGCCACCTCTCCATCTACCCCGGTTATTTTAAGTATTGCCGAGACAAGCGCCGATGGGACGAGTGCGCTTAATGTATTTTTTAATTTTTTATTACTTTCGGCTATGAGAATATCTTGCAGACTTTGCTTAAGCGCGCCGTGATCAAGTTTTGGAAATAAATCAAGCATAATAATTACCTCTCCACCGTACATTAATTCCCCAATATCTTTACTCATATTCAGTATCGTTGGTCCGCTGATTCCAAAATGAGTAAATAGCAGTTTTCCTTTTTGGGCGTCCTGTTTTTTTCCGTTCTGTGTGGTTGTGAGTTTAATATCCCTAAGCGTTACTCCGGCTATTTTTTTTACCCATTCATCTTTAATGGTGATTGGAACGAGGGCAAAATCATTTTTTACAATCGTGTGCCCAATTTTTTTAAGCCATATAAAGCCTTCTCCCGTTGATCCAGTTTCGGGATGTGAGATGCCTCCTGTGGCGACGATACATGATCGTGTCGTGAGCGTTTTTCCTTTCTTGAGCCGAAGTGTGATATATTCCTTTTTATCATTAAGAGAGAGGTTATCAATCATTGCATTTGTCCTCACTTCCACTTTACCCTTATTCATATATTTTACTAATACATCCAACACCGATTGAGATGTATTTGAAGAGGGGAACATTCTTCCCTCGGCCTCTTCTTTTGTTGCCATTCCTAGAGAATTGAAAAAATTAAGAGTTTTCGTGACGTCAAATTGTGAGAACGCGGACATAAGAAATTGGCCACTTCCTTTGTATTGAGCGGCCATGACACGGATATTTTGTTTGTTATTTGTTAAATTACATCTGCCTCCCCCGGTTATAAGCAGTTTTTTACCGAGTATTGGATTTTTTTCAAGTAATAAAACAGAGCGACCTAATTCTGCCGCCCTTCCCGCCGCCATCATTCCCGCAGGTCCTCCGCCAATAACAATAACGTCCCACATATCATTTATATTATGTATTGGACAACATCATTTTGTAAACTAAATAATATTGATTTTAATCATATTTATGATATAATATAAATAATGAAGTTATTGGAAAAAGTAAAAAGCGATTTAGACAAGAAATTTCAAAAGGTCTTAAAAACGCCCGCGAGCTTTGATTTTTTTGCGGCAATCCACGATTTTATTGAATATATTGAATCGAATTCATCTCTTTTCAACAGTCTTTCATCTCGTGTAAAATCCAATCGAAAATTGAATATTCCCAATAAATACAGTTATTTGAAACAAATTTATCAAGGACTGGAAGATGCCAGTATTAAATCAAATGTCGATTTAGGGCATACAAGATATATGATAATTCAGGAATTAAATCGGATCAGGAATAAAGATGTTTCAGAAAGCAATTCGTTTTGGAAAAAACGAGAATTATTCAGAAAATTGGCGGAAGAAATCTATGAGGTATTAAGCCCGAACCAAACATAAATAAAAACCATATTAACTATTTATTCGC
>CAZLYJ010000017.1:5004-6077 GCA_964563845.1 uncultured Candidatus Saccharibacteria bacterium
ATGGAACCATTGGCGTCAAAAATCAGACCCAAAACTCTAAAAGAATTTATCGGACAGGAGCACCTGGTCGGTGAAAATAAACCGCTGAATATCGCCATTAAACAAAAGCATCTTTTTTCGTTTATTTTGTGGGGGCCGCCGGGAAGCGGGAAAACAACTTTGGCTAAGATATACGCGAGCGCTCTTGACGCTCAAATTTATGAGCTTTCCGCCGTTTCGTCCGGCAAAGAAGACATTAAACGCGTTATTGAAGAAAACTCTTGGGGAAAACCCAAGGTTTTATTTTTGGATGAAATTCATCGTTTTAACAAAGCCCAACAGGATTTTCTTCTGCCTTTTGTGGAAAAAGGCGGAATCACTTTAATCGGAGCCACAACGGAAAATCCCAGTTTTGAAGTCATTTCTCCTCTTCTTTCCCGTTGCCGCGTTTTTGTTTTGAATTCTTTATCAGAAGAAGAAATGGCTAAAATTATAAAGCGCGTTGGTTTTAAAATGGACAAAGAAGCGCGCGATTGGCTGATTAACATGGCCAACGGAGACGCGAGGCAGGCGATTACGATGCTGGAAAATACGGAAAAACTTTACGGAAAAATTACGATTGAAAATCTAAAGAATACGCTTCAATCAAAATTTTTGCGTTATGATAAAAAAGGCGAGGAGCATTACAACACGATTTCAGCTTTTATTAAAAGTATGAGAGCCAGTCAATCGGACGCGGCTTTATATTATTTAGCGCGGATGATTGACAGCGGCGAAGACCCAAAATTTATAGCCAGAAGAATGGTTATTTTCGCTTCAGAGGATATTGGCTTAGCCCAGCCCGCGGCTCTTGTGGTGGCGAATGATGTTTTTAGGGCAGTAGAAACAATCGGGTTGCCGGAATGCGGAATTAACTTGGCGCATGGCGTGGCTTATCTTTCCCAATGTAAAAAAGACAGAAGTGCCTATGAGGCGTATATGGAGGCGATGGCGGACGTCAAAGAATTTGGCAACCTGCCTATTCCATTAAATTTGCGGAATCCGGAAACAAAATTGATGAAAGAATTAAATTACGGCAAAGGATACGAAAAATA
>CAZLYJ010000017.1:6177-11450 GCA_964563845.1 uncultured Candidatus Saccharibacteria bacterium
AATGAAAATCTTCGTTAAAGTGAAACCGAGCGCAAAAATTGAAAAAGTGGAAAAAATGCCGGAACGCTTGATTGATAAGAATGAAGCAAATTTTAAAGTTTGGGTGAAAGAACCGGCAAAAGAAGGCAAAGCGAACAAAGCGACGATAAAAGCGCTGGCAAAACATTTTGGCGTTTCAAAATCAGACGTAAATATTGTTTTTGGCGCCTTAGCCAAACAAAAAATTATTGAAATTAAAAAATGAATCAATCAAAAACTTCTTGGGGGAAAGTCGCCAGGTGGTATGACAATTTATTAAAAGAGGAAGGAACTTATCAGAAAGAAGTTATTTTGCCGAATTTATTGCGCCTTTTGGACATTAAAAAAGATGAAATGATTCTTGACCTTGCTTGCGGCCAGGGATTTTTTGCTCGGGAATTTTATAAAAAAGGAGCTCGTATTATTGGCTCCGATATTTCCAAAGAATTGATAGCGCTTGCCAGAAAAAATTCGCCTAAAGATATAAGATTCGCGGTTGCTTCAGCTAATAATCTTAATTTTCTTTCGGCGGAGAGCGTTGATAAAATTACCGTTATAATGTCGATTCAAAATATCGAGGACGTTAGCGGAATTTTTAAAGAATGTTATCGTGTTTTAAAGCCAAGCGGAAAATTATTTATAGTAATGAGCCATCCGGCTTTCCGCGTGCCTAAAGAAAGTAGTTGGGGATATGACGAAAAAGATAAAATCCAATATAGACGGGTTGACAGCTATCTTTCTCAATCCAAAGTTAAGATACAGATGCATCCGGGCGCGAATCCGTCGGATTATACCATTTCGTTTCATCGGCCTTTGCAATTTTATTTTAAACTTTTGGGCAAAAACAGATTTTGCGTAAGCCGTTTAGAAGAATGGAATTCAAACAGAAAAAGCCAGCCCGGTCTTCGCGCCGTTGCGGAGAATAAATCCAGAAAAGAAATCCCTTTATTTATTTTTATGGAGGCGGTTAAAATGGAGTAAGCTTAAAAGAGTATTTGACAAAAACATTATTTTTCTGATATACTTGAAAGGTGCGATCACACCAAGAGATGCTGTCGAGTTTCTGGGCAAAAAATAATTTAAAAAAATAATCACATGAACGGAACTATCAAAACGCTCACGGATAGGGGATTTGGATTCATTACCCGTGAAGGCGAAGAGAAAGATCTTTTCTTTCACTCTAAAGAATTAAAAGGAGTGACATTTGACGAACTTAAGGTCGGCGATACCGTTACCTTTGAAGTCGTTGATACTGAAAAGGGTCAATCCGCCACAAACGTATCGCGCGCTTAATAACGCCGATTCAAAAAAATCACCCCAGAATGGGGTGATTTTTTTTATAGCGTTTTTACAAATTTAACTTGACTAAAAAATCAGAAAACGCTATCTTTAAAATAGAAAAAAGAATAGACCATAAAAATAAAGAAAAAAAGGAGGAGCAGATGAGAAAATTGACAGGAATGGTGGTAATAATTTCCGCAATGTTGTTCCTGTTTAGTTGCGCGGCGTTGCAACCAAAACAGACGGAAAAAGCGGTAGAAGTAAAGCAGCAGCAAGTAGAAAAAGTAGTTGTTTTAGTCAAGGGAGAAATCGACTATATCAAGCCGGTGGAAATTTCTTCCTTAGACGGGACCGAAATGATAATAACGATGGTAGGTTTTAAAAGCGGAGAGGGGGTGATTCTTTCCGGAATTTATCCGGGTCTCCGTGAAGGTAAAAAGGTGAAAATTCACTTTGGCCAGAGGACAAAAGATTACAAAGGTTCGGCAGTCTATGAGGCTACTAAAATAGAGCCTATTGTTGAGTAGGATATAGGGGGCTAATAAACTGCCCCCTTTTTTATAAAGCGTTTGAGATAGTATAAAATTGTGATATTATTTATAATATGAAAAAAATTAGTATTTTTATTATATTAATAGTTTTAATCGTTGTCGGCGTTTATGTTTTTTGGGGAAATAAAACAGCAGAACAAATTCAATTAAACAATCAAGTAAATAATCAAAATATGAAAAATTTAATAATTATAAAAACAAATTTCGGCGAAATTCAAATTGAAACTTATAACGCTGACGCGCCAAAAACAGTCGCGAATTTCATTGCTTTAGCTAACAAAGGATTTTACGATAATTTAATTTTTCATCGCGTTATCAAGGGATTTATGATTCAGGGCGGAGATCCAAGCGGTAATGGAACGGGCGGTCCGGGATATCAATTTGAAGATGAGTTAAATTCCCAAACAGAATCATACAAGGCCGGTTATGTAAAAGGGGTGGTAGCGATGGCCAATGCCGGTCCGAATACTAACGGCAGCCAATTTTTTATAATGTTGGAAAATTATGCTTTGCCCAATAATTACACGATTTTCGGAAAAGTCGTGAAGGGCCAAGGAATAGTTGATAAAATGGGGGATGTAAAAACGGGTCCAAATGATAAGCCGTTGAGTCCTGTAATAATGGAAAAAGTTACGGTAGAGTAGTAAATTATTCTTATGTCTAATAAATTTATTTGGACAGACGAGTATGGTGTGGGCATAGAATTAATTGACGAACAGCACAAACATTTTTTTGAGATCGTTAATAAAGCGTTTGATTTTATAAGTAAGGAATCTATAGCGAGAAGAGAATTATCGGATCTTCTTGATGAGCTTGGAAATTACGCGCTTTATCATCTTGGCACGGAAGAAGAATATTTTGACTCATTAAACTATCCCGATGCCATTCTTCATATCACCAGCCACAACAAATACAGGGAAATGATAAAAAAATATCTCAATCGCGTAAGAGACAAAAAAGAAGATATGGGAAAATTAGTTGAAGAGGCAGCTTCTTATTCCGGAAATTGGCTGTCTCAACATATACTCGAAGTAGATAAAAAATACACGATTTTTTTCAACGAACGCGGATTAAAATAACATGGATGTTTTTTCTCACGGACTTTGGAGCGCGGTGATTTATAAGGGCGCTAATATAAAAACAAAGCGGTCGATGAAAGTATGGCTTGCGATTATTTTCGGCGTTTTCCCCGACGTATTTTCATTTACTCCGCTTTTCATCAGGTTATTTTGGGGTTTGGTTTTTGGCGGTTTGAGTTTCTCGGATTTTCCAAGGCCAGACGCGACAGAGCCGGCAAGACCAGACACTCTTTTTATTTTTAAGGCCACAAGTTTTCTTTATAGTTTTAGCCACAGTTTAATCGCGTTTATTGTTATTTTTGGCATTATTTCTTTGATTTTTAGAAGACCCATTTGGGAAATGCTCGCCTGGCTTTTTCATATTTTAATTGATATCCCGACTCACAATTATAAGTTTTATCCGACGCCATTTTTGTGGCCAATTTCTGATTTCAAATTTAATGGATTTCTATGGAGCGCGCCGTGGTTTCTTATTTTAAATTATTCCGCGCTGATAATAATATTTGTTTTATTGAAATTAAAAAAGAAAAATGTCTAAATTTTATAATCCTCAAAGAAAGCGGAACCTTTTTGATCCTAAATCCGATGTTCCGTATAAAATAAGCCGGAGCAAGATTGATTTATTTTTAAATTGTCCTCGGTGTTTTTATTTGGATAGACGGCTTGGCGTTGGCCAGCCCCCCGGTTTTCCTTTTAGCTTGAATGCCGCGGTGGATAAATTATTAAAAAAAGAATTTGATATTCATCGCGCGAAAGGCGAATCTCATCCTTTAATGAAAGAGTACGGTTTGGATTTGATTCCGTTTCAGCACGAGAAAATGGATGAATGGCGCGACGCTTTAAGAGGAGGAATTCAATATCTTCATCCAAAAACTAATTTGCTTATTACGGGTGGAATTGACGATGTCTGGGTCGGTTCTGATGGAGAATTAAGCATTGTTGATTATAAAGCGACTTCAAAAAGCGAAGAAGTGAATTTAGACGCGGATTGGCAGATAGGTTATAAGCGGCAAATGGAAATCTATCAATGGCTTTTTCGAAAAAACGGATTTAAAGTTAGCGACATCGGTTATTTTGTTTATTGCAATGGCGACGCGGATAAAGACGCTTTTGATGGGAAGCTGGAATTCAATGTGAAAATATTGCCTTATAAGGGAAATGATAAATGGATAGAGCAGGCGATTTTAGACACTTATCATTGTTTGGCGCAAAATACATTACCTAAATCATCTCCAGGGTGCGATTTTTGTTCTTATAACGCTTCGGTGAGAGATGTTGTAAAAAATTATTAGTAATCGCCGCCGCTTTTTCTAATTTTAAGATGATAAGCGACATATCCGGCTATCAAAAGAGCGAGGAAATATACAAGGAAAGCGATTCCGTTTTTACCGCTATCAAGGGTGATAAATCTGCTTATTGCGGCTAAGAGAGGGGATGATTCCGGGACAATTGTCGGTTCAATTTCAGGCAAAACAATTGTTTCAACAGGGGTCGGTTCTTCAACGATCGGTTGTTGAGTTTGTTCTCCAACGCCTTGTTCTGTTGGTTGAGAAGACGGTTGAGACAAGGAAGTTTGAGTCGCTGCCAATGAAGTTAATGTTTCTCCTAATGAAGCTAGTCCTTCCCCTAATTCAGAATAAGAAATTTCCGTTGATGTTGAAACTATTGGCAAGGGAGTTGGTGGGTAATATCCCCCCCCTCCGCCGCCTCCGCCGCCACCGCCTCCGCCACCACCGCCGCCACCTCCGTCATCGCTTGAAGACGGTGTTGTAAAGCTGTTTTCGGTTCCAACGCTTTCCGGTGAAGCTGCGGAAATCGCGCGATAGTAATATGTTGTCCCGGCGGTTAATCCCGTAACAGCGACAGAGTGATTAGTTGTTTTATTAGGGTCAATATCCTGCTCAATTGTTGAAGAAGAATAGCCGTAATTAGGAGCATTGCCGAGAACCGGATGCGAAATCGTATCATAAATAACTCGGCTTGTTGCCGGCTTGTCGGTTGTCCAAGCGACGATAAAACTCGTTGTTTCGGTCGTGCTGGTTGCTGTTTCGTCGGAAATTACCGCTAATTTTTGGTTGCCGAATCGAAGAGGATTTTCGTTTGTATCGTTTACTATTATTGCGCCGCTCGGTAAATCCAATGATTCAATAAATACGTCAAAGAACGACGAGGTGGCGAGAGTGTGTCCTCCCATATCAATGCGATACTCAATATCAAAGAACGAATCGCGCGCCGCCGGATGCGTCATCGTCCAGCCGTTTCGCGATTCTTCAAAAATTTCGTAGTTGCCCGTGGAAGTGGCGGCAAGCGTAAATTTGCCGTCGGAACCAGTGAGAGATAAGGC
>CAZLYJ010000018.1:0-10703 GCA_964563845.1 uncultured Candidatus Saccharibacteria bacterium
ATCTGACTTTTGCTTCCGGCGGCACTTTTTCAAAATATTCCCATGAATTTCAAACAGTTGTTCCGGTGGGGGAAGATACTATTTATATTTGCGATAAATGCGGGGTGGCGGTCAATGAGGAAATAATAAAAGAACAAAGCGTTTGCCCTTATTGCGGTAATAAAAATTTAAGGAAAGAAAAGGCGGCTGAAGTCGGCAATATTTTCAAGTTAAAAACAAAATATTCAAAGCCGTTTGATTTGCAATATAAAGACGAAAAAGGGGAGAAAAAAGATGTGATAATGGGTTGTTACGGCATTGGTCTTAATCGGTTGATGGGAACGATTGTGGAGGTTTATCACGATGATGTGGGAATTATTTGGCCGGAAAAAGTGGCGCCGTTTAAGGCACATTTGATAAATATCGGAAAAATGTCGGCCAGTAAAAAAAATGCAGATAAAATTTATGCTAATTTACAAAAAGCCGGGGCTGAAGTATTGTATGATGACAGAAAAGAAGCGACGGTTGGAGAAAAATTCGCCGACGCCGATTTAATCGGCATTCCTTACCGTTTGGTTATCAGTGAAAAAACCGGCGATAAAATCGAAATTAAAAAAAGAGGCGAGAAAAAAATAAAATTAATAAGCGAAAAAGAACTGATAAAATTATTACAATGATTTTAGATTATTTTTCAAAAGACATAGGGATAGATCTTGGGACCGCGAATTCTCTCGTTTATGTGAAGGGGAGAGGAATTGTGATTAATGAGCCGACGGTGGCGGCAATTAATAATAAAACCGGTCAGATTTTGGCGATTGGCGAAGAAGCAAAAAAAATGCTTGGCCGTTCGCCGTCGCATATTTCCGTAGTTAGGCCTTTGGTTGACGGCGTTATTTCAGATTTTGAAATAACAACGGAAATTTTGAGGCATTATTTGAAAAAAATCAGCGGTAATCGTTTTTTAAGTTACAGCCGGGCGGTTATCGGCGTTCCCGCTAATTTAACTGAAGTGGAAAGAAAATCAGTTGAAGACGCGGTGATTTCCGCCGGCGTCAATAAAGTTTTTTTAATAGAAGAGCCGGTGGCGGCGGCTTTAGGGGCGCGATTGCCGATAAACGATCCGACCGCCAATATGATTGTTGATATCGGCGGCGGGACTTCGGAAATAGCCATTATTTCTCTTGGCGGAACAGTGGCGGCCAAAAGTTTAAAAATCGCCGGCGATAAATTGAACAGTGAAATTATCAAACTTGTGCGCGATGAATTCAAATTATTGATAGGAGAGCCGACGGCCGAAGAATTGAAAATTACCATCGGATCGGCGATTCCCCTGGACGAAAGATTGGAATTGGCGGTTCGTGGTCGCGATGTTTCAAGCGGTCTTCCAAAAGAAGTGATTGTTAAAAATCATCAAATTAGAGCTGCTATTTCACGACCATTAAGGCAGCTATCGGAATCCGTCAGGGAAATTATCGAGACCGCTCCGCCGGAGCTTGTCGGCGATATTTTGAGGAGGGGAATTTTCCTTTGCGGCGGCGGCAGTATGCTTAAAGGAATTGACCAATTTATTGAAAAAGAAATAGGCGTTACCACGACGATTGTCGATGACCCTTTGACTTGCGTTGTCCGAGGAGCGGGAATGGTGGCAGAAAATATTCCGGCTCATGTCCAAATTTTCAGCGCGCCGTTGAAGCCGATGGACATCTCGTTATAGCAATGAAAAAAGATTTTTTTTTAGAAGAAGCCGTTCTTGATGACTTGGCTCGGGATTTGGATTTATTGGAAGCGCCGTTGTCGGAAAAAGCTTTTCGGCTGGTTGGTGTCATTATCGCGATTCTTGTTCTGGCGGCCGTTGCTAAATTTTCTTTTTTGGGAATTTGGAAGAGCGGTTTTTACGCCAATCGTTCTTTAATTAACGCTGGTAAAATTATTCCTATTGCCGCGGAAAGGGGATTAATTTTTGACCGCTTTGGCGATGTTTTGGTTGAAAATAATCCGATTTATCGTTTAAGTTTAAGGTTGCCGGAATTGTTAAAAGCCGGCGGAAAGGAAAAAACCATCGTTGCTTTGGAAAATATTTTAAAAATTTCGCCAATTGAGCGGGAAGAAATAGAGAGTCTGATAAATTCGGCTGATTTGGAATCGCAGGATTCAATAACACTTTCTTTTGATTTAAGCGGAAAACAGGCAGAGGCGTTAAATAAATTAGATTTAAAATCAATCCAAGTAAATAAGGATTTTAAGAGGAATTATTTTGACGCGGAAATTTTTTCTCATATTTTCGGTTATGTCAGTTTTGCCGATAAAAATGACGTAAAAAACAACAACCTTCTTTCTTTAAATGATAGTGTCGGGAAAAGCGGTTTAGAAAAGTATTATGAAAATGAGCTTCGCGGGGAAAATGGTCAGATAATTTATTACCGCAACGCTAAAGGAGAAATTATTGATGATAAATTTTTAAAGAATTCTCAAAAAGGCTATGATCTTCAAACAACGATAGACAAAAAATTTCAGGATTTTTTTTATGGCCAATTAAAAAAACGACTAAGAGAAATTGGCTCTTCGAGAGGTGTTGGCATTGCCATAAATCCGCAAAATGGAGAAATTTTATCTCTTGTTAGCTTGCCGAGTTTCAATAGTAACAAAATTGTTCAAAGAGATTTAATTGACGCGAATAAGCCGCTTTTTAATAGAGCCATCAGCGGATTATATTCGCCCGGTTCAACGATAAAGCCGTTGGTGGCCTTGGCGGCGTTAAAAGAAAAAATTGTTAGTCCTCGTGACAAGATATTTTCTCGCGGCTATATTGAAATTCCTAATCCTTATTATCCTGAAAATCCCACTCGTTATCTCGATTGGAAACCACATGGCTGGGTTGATTTGTATTCCGCGATTGCCAGATCGAGTAACGTATATTTTTATTCTGTCGGCGGCGGATTGCCGAAAGAAGAATCAAATATCGTTTCCTGCGTTAGCGGCGATTGTTTTAAGGGATTGGGAATCGATAAATTAAAAGAATATTGGCGGCTTTTCGAGCTTGATGAAAAAACGGGTGTTGATTTGCCTTTTGAAACAATGGGTATTCTTCCTGATCCGGAAAGTAAAAGGAAAAAAAGCAACGACGATTGGCGGTTGGGCGACACTTATAATGTCAGCATTGGGCAAGGAGATTTAATGGTTACTCCGATAGGTCTTCTCAATTATATCGCGGCAATTGCCAATGGCGGAAAAATTTATAAACCATTTATCGTAAAAGAAAATTTTCAAAAAGAAAATCCTCAAATAATTAAAGATTATTCTTATCTTTTTCCGTATATCCAAGAAGTTCAGAAAGCGATGATTGATACCGTGGCAAAATCTTATGGCACGGCCAATCTGTTAAGCGATCTGCCGGTAAAAGTGGCGGCCAAAACCGGCACGGCTCAAATTCAAAAAAATACGAAAATCAATGCTTTTTTTACGGGTTATTTGCCCACCGAAAATCCGCAAATTGCCATTTTAATTTTAATAGAGGAAGCGAAAGAAGAGAGTTCTAACGCTTTACCGGTGGCGAAGGAAGTTTTGAAATGGTATTATGAGAATAGAATAAAAACTTTATGAACTCGCAATTAAGGCAAGATATTGTTTCCGGCGATTGGATTGTCATCGCTTCGGCTCGCGCCAAAAGGCCGGAACAGTTTCTAAAAAAAGAAAAGCGCGCCGTTTCTCCGATAAAAAATTGTCCATTTGAAGATTTACAAAAAAGCGGTCATGGAGAGCCGATTTTGATTTACCTAAAAAAGAAAAATTGGCAGGTTCAAGTTGTTGAAAATAAATACCCCGCTTTTTTCCATCGAAAAATTTGCGCCGAAGCTTTTAAAAACGGCCCTTACTCTGTTGTGGAGGGCATTGGCCGCCACGAATTAATAATTACGAGGGAACATCTTAAAAATTTTCCTCATCTCAACAAAGTCGGCGCTAATTTGGTTTTTAAATCTTTTCAAGAGAGATATCAAGAAATAGCGAAAGATAAATGTCTTTCTTATATTTCAATTTTTCACAATTGGGGGGAGAAAGCCGGAGCTTCCATTTATCATCCTCATTATCAGATAATCGCCACACCCGTTATTCCACCGGAAATTTCCTATTCGCTTAAAGGTTCTCTTGATTTTTCTAAAAAAATCAAAAAATGCGTTCATTGTGAAACGATAAAATGGGAGAAAAAAATCGGCCGTCGAATAGTTTACGAAAATAGGGGAGCTATCGTTTTATCGCCCTTTGCTCCGCGTTCGCCTTACGAATTACGCGTTTTTCCGAAAAAACATTTGTCATATTTTGAAAATACCGATAAGAAAGATTTGGAGTTTGTCGTTGATGCTTTGCAAAAATCACTGGCGAAAATCGAAAAAAAACTAAAAGACCCGGATTATAATTTTTTCATTCACACTTCTCCCATTAAAAATAAGAAAAATTATAAGTATTATCATTGGCATATAGAAATTTTGCCGAGAATTGAAATCCCCGGCGCTTTTGAATATTCAACAGGCATGACTATTGTTGGCGTTGATCCGGATGAAGCGGCGAAAATTTTACGATGATTTTTTTAATTTTTGAAATATTATCCCGTTATATTCTAATAATTGTCGAGACAGGCGGTTATTGGGGCATTTTTGTTTTAATGGCTTTAGAGTCGGCCAATATTCCAATTCCTTCGGAAATTATTATGCCTTTTGCCGGATTTTTGGCCGCTTCCGAAATTTTTAATTTTTGGCTGGTGGTTTTTGTGGGCGCTTTAGGAAATTTAGCGGGATCGCTTTTTTCTTACTGGCTCGGTTATCTGACGAGAAAGGGGATTTTCCATTGGAATAATCATAAAGTTTCCATTGAGGTTGAACGCGCCAGGGCGTGGCTTGATCGCTTTGGAGATTTTGCGGTATTTTTTTCGCGTTTGCTTCCCGTGGTGCGGACTTTTATTTCTTTTCCGATCGGGGTTTTAAAGACAAAATCGCTTTGGAAATTCTCAGCGTTGACTTTTGCCGGTAGTTTTATTTGGTCAGCTTTTCTGGCTTATCTTGGTTTGATATTGGGGGAAAATTGGCAAACACTTCATGTGTATTTTAGAAAATTTGATTATTTGATTTTGATAATAATTATAGGCGGTTTTTTATGGTGGCTTTGGAGGTATTTTAACAATAAAGCAAAAATTAATCCGAAACATGAATAAAAAATTGATTGTGTTTAATTGGAAAAGCAATCCGCATAGCGCGGTTGCGGCAATCAAGCTGGCGCGAGCGGTTGAAAAAGCCATCTCCGATAAAAACGCGTCAAAAATCGTAGTTGCGCCGCCCTTCACGTTTTTGGAAGATGTTGGAAAAGTCATTAAGAAAGCAAAACTTGGCAGCCAGGACGCGTTTTGGAAAGATATCGGTCCGTACACAGGGGAAATTTCCTGGCACCAGGAAAAACATTTGAAAGTTAAATATGTAATCATTGGTCATTCGGAGCGACGAAAATTTCTCGGCGAAACCGATGAAATGATAAACAAAAAAGTTTTGGCAACGCTAAAAGCCGGATTGAAAATCATATTGTGTATAGGCGAAGATTTATCAATTCGCCGCCGTGGTAAAAAAACCGTTGAAAAATTTATTAAAACGCAATTGGAAAAAGATTTAAAGGGGTTGTCAAAGGTCAAAGGTCAGATGTCAAATATTATTGTCGCTTATGAGCCTATTTGGGCTATTGGTACTGGTCATTCGGACACGCCTCAAGACGCGGTGGAAATGATAAGCTTTATAAGAAGTATCTTAAATTTAAAATTCAAAATTCAAAAATCAAAATTATTATACGGTGGTTCAGTGTCTGGTAAAAACATTAAAAATTTTGTAGGATATAAAGAGATAGACGGATTTTTGGTGGGCCACGCGAGTTTAAAATCAAAAGAGGTCGAAAAAATCGTTAAAATGTCGAGTAAATGAAAGCGAAAATAAAAAAAACAATTGCCGCAATAGTTATAATTTTAATCGCTTTTATGTTAATAGCTTCATTGAGTTTCTTTTAATATGACAAAAAAAGATTTTATAATAGGCGTTATTGTTGGTATTTTAGTCGGGTTGCTTTCATTGCCAACGGTTCTTAATTTAAATTTGGCAATGGGAATAATGGGGGAAATTTTAATTCCCTTTATTTTGGCTGTTTTGACAGTCGTTGGTCTTTTGACAATGTCGTTTTTGAGTAAATGGCTGGCAGTGCTTTGGCAGATTGGAAAATTTATCGTTATTGGAGGATTAAACACTTTTCTTGATTTTGGCGTTTTGAATTTTTTAATGCTTTCCAGTGGAGTGGCGACAGGAGCGGGATATTCGGGTTTTAAGGGGATTTCTTTTATCATAGCGGTGGTAAACAGTTATTTTTGGAATAAATATTGGGTTTTTGAATCAGCGGGAGAAAAGAAAAAAGGGGAATTCTTGAAATTCTTTATCATTAGCGCGATCGGTTTCGGCATTAATGTCGGCATTGCTTCTTTTGCCGTTAATTTTGTCGGCGCGCCGGCGGGAATCGCTTCAAATTTGTGGGCGAATATCGGAGCGGCTCTGGCAGTGGTTTTTTCATTGATTTGGAACTTTTTGGGTTATAAATTTCTGGTTTTCAAAGGCGTTCAAGAGGAAGAGGCTTGACATTTCATTTTCTCTTCTGCTATAATTTAAAAGGTGAGTGTGAGTAATCCTTTACGATGATATCGGCAAAGGATTGCCATTCCAGTTTCCCCCGCCGTAAGGTGGGGGTTTTGTTTTTATAATTTTTGTATAGTAAAATATTATGGGCGACGGAAAGAGCACTCATCAAGTAATAAAACTGGAGGTCACCATCTGTCGCCCATCGAGTTGTTTATTTTTATGTTTCAGGAAAATTTTCCGTTAAAAACAATCAGTCATTATAAAATCGGCGGTGAAGCCAGGTATTTTTTTGAAGCGAAAAATGTGGAAGAAATTATCAAAGCGATTGAAAAAGCGTGGCAGCTTGGTATTCCGGTTTTTGTTTTGGCGGGCGTCAGCAATGTTTTGATTGACGATTCCGGCGTCAATGGATTGGTAATAAGGCCGAATATTAAAAATTTTGAAATTCTGGGAAAAAAAATCAGGGTGGGCGTCGGCGTTCCAATGAATCAACTGCTTAATGATTCAATGACTGAAAATTTATCCGGCTTGGAATGGTCGGCCGGCATTCCCGGAACAATCGGCGGAGCAATTTACGGCAATGCCGGCTCTTTTGGAAAAGAAATGAAAGATATCGTTGAAAGTGTAATCAGTTTGGATATTTCGGGAAAAAATCCGAAAGTGATAAGAAGAGAAAATAAAGAATGTAATTTTAATTATCGTTCCAGTATTTTTAAAAAACAAAAAGGCGGAGAAATTATTTTAGAAGCGGTTTTAAAGTTCGCCGAGGGAGACATTCAAAAAATTAAAGAAGAAGCGGAGAAAAATATCAATTATCGTTTTGAAAAACATCCGATGGAGCATCCGAGTTTAGGCAGCACTTTTAAGAATGTGCCGGTTGAGCGATTTGACAGCGGTTTTATTGAGAAGCCGGAAATTAAAAAAGTGATAAAAATAGATCCTTTTCCGATGATTCCGGCGGCTTATTTGATTGCCGAGGCGGGTCTTAAGGGGATTTCTTCAGACGGCGCGATGATTTCTCCGAAACATCCGAATTTTATCGTCAATGTTTCGGAAGCCGGCGCTTCTGACGTTAAAAAATTGATAGATTTAATTAAAAACGAAGTTAATAAAAAATTCGGCGTTGAATTGGAGGAGGATATAGAATATCTTTCTTAGGTTATTTATGTTATCCACAGGCAACCCCTTGTTGTTGCGCTCAGTAATGATAAAATTAAAATAGAAAATTACTTGAAGATCAACGTTTCGGGTTGTTGTGGTCGAACAGCTCAGCGTTGATAAAAATAAACTTCGTTGATTGATTTAATCAAATAACGAAGAATGATAAAATGGTGAAGAGAAAAAAAGCAGCTCCAAAAAAGAAAAAAGCTGCGAAAAAAAGAAAGAGATAACACTTTTTATATTAACTAATAAAGCCGCTATTGAATTTAGCGGCTTTATTAGTTAATATATTGGGTATGCATATTATTATTAAATCCACTAATCTTAATCTCACTCCGGCGATAGAAAAATATATTGAAGAAAAAATCGGCTCGCTCGATCATTTTATAAAAAAAAGATTTGAAGGGAAAAGCGAAATAAAGGCGGAAGTGGAAATCGCCAGAACGACAAAGCATCATCGTCATGGCGATGTTTTTTGCGCGGAAGTCAACCTTCATTTGCCGAAAAAAAATTTGCGAGCCGAACATTCGGATTGGGATATCCGCATTGCCATAGATAAAACAAAAGACAAACTTCAAAGAGAAATAAAGAAATATAAAGAAAAGCGCGCGTTTACGCGCGTTAATCTCAAAGGACGATTGGCTCCCAAAATAACGGAATAATTATTCGCATGATCTCTTTTTTTAAAAATTTTTTTAGAGAGGATAATTTTAGTCCGTTGATTATAAAAATTAACGCTTTAGAAAAAGATTTCAAAAAGTTTTCAGATAGCGAATTAAAAGAAAAAAGCAATGAATTAAAATCTTTGGCGGCCAGTGGTTATTCATTGGACGCTATTCTTCCAAAAGCTTTTGCTTTGACGCGCGAAGCGGCTAGAAGAACATTAAATCAGAGGCATTTTGATGCGCAGCTTATAGGAGGCATCGCGCTTCATCAAGGGAAAATTACCGAAATGAGAACTGGAGAAGGAAAAACTTTAGCTGCCACCGCTCCGGCTTATCTTAACACTTTAACGGGCAAAGGAGTTCATATTGTCACGGTTAATGATTATTTGGCAACTAGAGACGCCGTTTGGATGGGGCAAATATACCACGCTCTTGGCATTTCGGTGGGATGCCTCACTCATGAATCGGCGTATATTTATGATCCAACGGCAAATCTTGACAAAGAACGTGATACGGTTGGCGCTTTCAAGGTTATTCGCGAATTTTTACAGCCAATATCGCGTAAAGAGGCTTATCAATGCGATATTTTATACGGTACTAATCATGAATTTGGTTTTGATTATTTACGGGACAACCTGGCTTACGATGTAAATTCTCAAGTTCAAAGAAAAGAGTTTTATTACGCCATTATTGATGAAGTTGACAGTATTTTAATAGATGAAGCTCGGACGCCTTTGATTATCGCCGCGCCGGATACGGAATCAAGCGAATACTATAAAATTTTTGCCAGAATAGTTCGCAATCTGAAAGAAAATGAAGATTATATTATTGATGAAAAATTTCGGTCAGCGGCGATAACGGATGAAGGAATCGCTAAAATTGAAAAAACACTTAATATAAAAAATCTTTACAGTACGGAAAATTTGCGGCTTGTCCATTACTTGGAAGAATCTCTTAAGGCCAAAGCATTATTTCAATTGGACAAGCATTATATTGTGGAAAAAGGTGAAATAGTTATTATAGACGAATTCACCGGCAGAAAAATGTATGGGAGGAGATATTCGGGCGGCCTTCATCAGGCGATTGAGGCCAAAGAAGGAGTGGCAGTTAATCAGGAGTCGCGAACTTTTGCTTCAATTACTCTTCAAAATTATTTTCGTCTTTATCAAAAAATCAGCGGCATGACCGGTACCGCTCAAACTTCAGCCGAAGAATTTCATAAAGTTTATAATTTAGACGTTATTAGTATTCCGACCAATAAGCCGATGATTCGCAAAGACCTGACGGATATGGTTTATAAGGATTTAGATGCTAAATATCAAGCGGCGACAAAAGAAATAAAAAACAGGCATTTAAGTGGTCAGCCGGTTTTAGTCGGTACGGCTTCGATTGAACATAACGAACTTTTATCAAAGTTATTAAATCAATCGGGCATTCCCCATGAATTATTGAATGCCAAAAACCATGAACGCGAAGGCGCGATTATCGCTCAAGCCGGAAAACTTGGAGCTGTTACGGTTGCCACCAATATGGCCGGCCGCGGCGTTGATATTATTTTAGGAGGCAATCCTCCCTTACCAGAAGAAGCGGTTAAAGTTCGTGAAGTTGGAGGACTTTTTGTTTTGGGCACGGAGAGACACGAGGCCCGACGAATTGATAACCAATTACGAGGAAGATCTGGCAGGCAAGGTGATCGAGGAGAATCGCAATTTTTTCTTTCTTTGGAAGATGACTTATTGAGAATTTTTGGCGGCGAAAGGATTAAAAAATTGATGGAAACTTTTAATTTGCCCGAAGATCAGCCAATAGAGTCGCGTTTAGTTTCAAGAGTAGTCAATGAAGCTCAGAAAAAAATAGAAGGCATTAATTTTGACGCCAGAAAACATTTATTGGAATATGACGATGTTCTAAATAAACAGCGAATGGCAATTTATAGAAAACGCCAGGAAATGTTGGAACAAGGAAAACAGTCGCAAATTTTAATGATGTTGGATACTTTTTGGATGAATCATTTGGAAAATATGGAAGAATTAAGGGAATCGGTTCGGCTCAGAGCTTATGGTCAGAAAGAGCCCTTAATTGAATATAGGAGAGAGGGGAGTTTGATGTTTAAGGGAATGATGGAGGGTTTTGAAAAATGGTTTGAAGAAAATGAAGAAAAGCTGGGAACAGCACAAAATATAAAAATAAATCAACGCCAATTAACTCAACGCGAACCCGTTTTTAAAAATGTCGGCCGCAATGA
>CAZLYJ010000019.1:0-10606 GCA_964563845.1 uncultured Candidatus Saccharibacteria bacterium
GGAAAAATTATTGAGCATTGCCAAAGATCATTTATCAAAAGCCGAAAAAGCGCTTGAAGAAGAAAAATTCGGAGAAGCGTTTGGACATTCCACTGTTGCGATTGTTCATGCAAAAAATGTCTTGAGGCAGTTGCGTCTTGATATTGATAAGGATAATAAAGAAGTTGATGAGGAAGAAATTTCTGATATTAATGATAATGAAGAAGATGAAAAAATTGACGAAGAAGATAATGATAAAAACGAGGTTGAATCCGAAAGCAATTTTATAGATGAAAGACGTCCTGTTTGTACTCAAGAGTGGCGACCGGTTTGTGGAAAAGACGGCAAAACTTATCCCAACGCCTGTACGGCAAAGTCAGTTAATAAGGAAATAGCCCATTTGGGAGTGTGCCAAACCCCCCAAAATCTATTAGAAAAATTATATCAGCCATTTATTAATAGATAATTATTAACAATGGCAAAATTATGGACTTCGGAATTTGTTAGGCGTTCTTTTTTGGAATTTTTCAAAAAGAAGGGGCATAAAATTGCCTCTTCTTCGTCTTTGATTCCCGACGATCCGTCGGTTCTTTTAACTACCGCCGGAATGCAGCAATTTAAAAAATATTACACCAATGAATTAAATGCTCTGGAAGATTTTGATTCGCAAAGAATGGTCTCTGCCCAAAAATGTTTCAGAACCAGCGATATTGAAGAGGTAGGGGATAAGACGCACCTGACTTTTTTTGAGATGTTGGGAAATTTTTCTTTTGGACCGGTTGGTAAAGATAATTTCGAGGATTTTGGCAAAGATGGCTATTTCAAGCGTTCGGCGATTTTTTGGGCTTATGAATTTATAACGCAGGTTTTGGGAATTAGCGTTGATAGAATTAAAGTTTCTGTTTTTAAGGGGGACTTAGAAATTCCACTTGATAAAGAATCTTATGAGATTTGGCATGAAGAAATCGGTATTTCTAAGGATAGAATTATTTTAGGCGAAAGAGTTGATAATTTTTGGGGACCGACCGGCGACGAAGGTCCTTGCGGGCCCTGTGCAGAAATTTATGTTGACGGCGTAGAAATTTGGAATTTAGTTTTTAACGAATATTATAAAAAGAAAGATGGGAGTTTTGTAAAAACGGAAAACCCGGGCGTTGATACGGGCATGGGATTAGAAAGATTGGTTTCCGTTATTGAAGGAGTTGATGATGTTTTTAAAACGGATATTTTCCAGCCGCTTGTTTCAAAACTTAGCGAATTGGCGCCGGCCGTTGACAAACGGATTATTAAAATTTTAGCCGATCATTCGCGAGCTAGCGCGTTTTTAATAGCTGACGGCGTCAAACCGTCAAATAAAGAGGCGGGCTATATTTTAAGGCGTTTGTTGCGCCGAATTTTGGCTTATCAAATTAAATATGACATTCACGCTGATTTATTTCCTCAAATGATTGAGATTATTAAAGAAAAATTCGGCGGCGTTTATTCTGGCATCAATGAAACAAAAAAAATTTTGGAAGTTCTGGAAAATGAATCTCAAAAGTTTCAAGAAGCAATTAGCAGAGGAATTAAAGAAATGGAAAAACTTTCAAAAATAAACGGCAAGGAGGCATTTTATTTATACGAAACATTCGGTTTGCCGTTTGAATTAATTAAGGAATTGGCGCCAATTTCGGCAATTGGAAATCTTAAATATGAAGATTTTAACAATGAGCTTGAAAAACACCAGGAAATTTCTCGGGTTGGTCAAGAAAAAAAATTCGGTGGACATGGTTTAATTTTAAACACAGGAGAATTAAAAGCCACGAATGATGAAGAGATGAAAAAAGTTGTCAGATTGCATACTGCCACTCATTTGCTTCAGTGGGCATTGAAAGAAATTTTAGGGAAAAACGTCAAGCAAATGGGCTCCGATATTACGGCCGAACGAACGCGTTTTGATTTTTCTTTTGATAGGAAATTAACTCCGGAAGAAATTAAAAAAATAGAAGAATTAATTAATGAAAAGATAGAACAAGACCTACCTATTTATTTTAAGGAAATGTCCAAAGAAGAAGCGGAAAAAACGGGCGCTCTTTCTTTTTTTAAAGCAAAATATCCTGAAATCGTGAAAGTTTATTTTATAGAGTCCATTAGCAAAGAATTTTGTGGCGGTCCTCATGTTGAGAAAACTTCGGAAATCGGCAAATTCAGAATTTTAAAAGAAGAAGCGGTGGCTGCCGGCGTAAGAAGGATCAGGGGAATCGTAAATTAATTTTTTTGAAATTGATTTTTTAATTAAAATAATTTACGCTTATTAAATAATGGAAAATAAAGACAAAAAAATAAAAATGGTTGACATTATTCCGATTGAAAAGAAAATCGAACCGGCCCGGGCTTTAATAAAAGAAGCAAAAAAAGAAATAGAGGAAAAAATAAAAGAAGAGCCGGAGGAAGAACAGAAAATAGAAGAAAAGATCTCTCAGGAGATCCCGCTTCTTTTAGCGGAAGAAAAAAAAGAGAGAATTAAATCGGGATTTAAAAAATACTTTTTAACTTTATTGATATTGGTTTTTGTCGGCGGGTTGGTTTACGCGGCGCTTGAATTTTTGCCGAGGGTGGAGATAAAAATTATCGCAAAAAAAACGCCTTGGAATTACGAAGATTGGCTTTGGGCTTCTAAAGAAACGTTAAATATTGACGCTGTTACCAAACGGATACCGGCGGAAATTTTTAAAGAAACTAAAAATATCAATCTTGCTTATCCGTCTAATGGCCGAAAAATGGTTGAAAAAAAGGCCAGTGGTGAAATTACTATTTATAATGCTTTTAGTTCCAAGCCCCAGACTTTAATCATTGAAACCCGTTTTGAGACATTGGATGGTAAAATCTTTTTTCTGACAAAAAAAATAATTGTTCCAGGGGCTGAAATTACAGATGGGAAAATTGTGCCTTCCAGCGTTAAGGCAACCGTAATTGCCGAAAAAGCGGGAGCGGAATACAATATTTCGTCAGTGGCGAAATTTTCTCTTCCCGCTTTTAAGGGAACACCGAAATATGACGGTTTTTACGCTAAATCCGATAGGCCGATAACCGGCGGTTTTGTCGGTGAGATGAGTTATCCAACTGAAGATGATATTAGATTGGCCAAAGAAAAAAACAGGGCGGTTCTTGAGGAAAGCCTTAATATTCTTCTTACTTCTCAGATGCCGAAAGAATTGAAAATTATTGAAGGAGGTAGAGAGTTCAAAATTTTAAAAGAAACAGTCGGTGAGGAAATGGATTCGCAGGGTAAATTTTCGGTTTTTTCCGAAGCGGCTTTAGCAATTATCGCTTTTCGGGAAAGCGATGTGTTGGAATTGATGAGGAATTTGGTAAAAAGCGGTTTGGGGGATGACTTTAAAGAGAAAGAATATTCTTTGCAATATGGCGCAACTAGAGGAGATTTCGACAAAGGAGAACTTTCTTTCAAGATTGATTATAGGGGATTTTTTTGGCAGCAAATTAATATCGAAAGTTTTAAAAATTCCGTTTTGAATAAAAGGGAAAATGAATTAAAGGTGGCGGTTTTTTCTCTTCCTGGAGTTGAGAAAGCAGTGGTTTCTTTCTGGCCGTTTTGGGTTAAAAGCGTGCCGGATAAAACCAATCGGATTAAAGTGATAATGGAATAATGGGGTTGACATCTATTTAACAACTCGTTAGTATCTTATATTGTCGCATGGCAAAAAATAAAGAACGGCCAGTTGAAGGAATTGTAGTCGAGGCTTTACCCTCGACTAATTTTAAAGTTAAGCTGGTTGAAAACAGCGAAGAAATTTTAGTTTATTTGGCTGGGAAATTAAGATTATATCATATTAAAATATTGCCGGGAGACAGAGTATTGATAGAATTAAGTCCGGATAAAAAACGGGGAAGAATTGTTAGAAGATTATAAATTATTTATGAAAGTGAGAGCATCGGTAAAAAAAATTTGTAAAGATTGTAAAACCGTCAGGCGCGGCGATTGGCTTTACGTGATTTGTAAGAAAAATCCGAAACATAAACAAAGGCAAGGATAATTTTTATGAGATTAGTTGGAATAAATATCCCAGATAATAAAAGCGCTTTAATCGCGCTGACTTATGTTTATGGTATTGGTCGTCCTTCGGCGGATAAAATTTTAAAAACCGCCAAAATCAATTTTGAAAAATTAGCTAAAGATTTAACACCCGAAGAAATTAATAAATTAAAGGAAATCATCGAAAAAAATTATAAAATTGAAGGAGAATTGCGGCAGGTGATAAAAAACAACATTAAGCGCTTGAAAGAAATTCATTGTTATCGGGGGGCGAGGCACGAAAGGCGATTGCCGGTAAGGGGTCAGCGGACTAAAACCAATTCACGCACTATCAGAGGCAATGTTAGGAAAACAGTCGGTAGTGGAAAAAGAAAGGTAGATTTAAAATAGCCAATACTCACTAGTAATTAATTATTAAAACGATGGGACAAAAAAAAGTCATAAAAAAAACAGAAGAAGAGCTTTTAAAAGAGGGAAAGAAGCTGGAAGAGGCGATTGTTAAAACAACGGTTGTTGAAAAAGAAAAAGCGGGGAAAACGATTGAAAAAGGGAAAATTTACATTAACGCTACTTATAACAACACTATTTTGACGGCTGCCGATGAAAAAGGCAACGTGCTTGCATGGGTTTCATCCGGATCGCTTGGATTTTCCGGTCCGAAGAAAGCAACGCCTTTTGCCGCTTCAAAATTAGTGGCGGCGATTTCCGATAAATTGAAAAAATTCAGCTTTTCTAATATAGAAATTATCATTAAAGGAGTAAGCGGAGGCCGAGACGCGGCGCTTAAATCATTGGCTAGCCATGGTTTTAATATTTTATCCGTTAAAGATGTTACGCCTATTCCTCATAATGGACCAACACCGCCCAAAAAGAGAAGAGTGTAATATAGTTATTGATTATTTATGTATATTAGAGCAAAAGAAAAAAAAGAACGCGCTCTCGGAGAAAAACTTTTTTTAAAAGGGACGCGTTGTAATTCTCCGAAATGCGCTATGGTGCGTCGGCCCTATCGACCGGGTATGCACGGCAAAAGACGCCGAGGCACTTTATCGGAATTCGGTCAGCAGCTTTTAGAAAAGCAAAGAATTAAAATTTCCTATGGATTGAAAGAATCTCAAATAGCCAGAATTTTTGAAGAAGCTTCTCCTCGTCAAATTATAGGAGCGCTTGAAAGAAGATTGGATAATACGGTGTTTCGATTGGGACTTGCGCCTTCAAGAATTACCGCCAGACAATATATCGGTCACTGCCATTTTTTGGTCAATAATAAAAAAGTCTCAATTCCTTCTTTTTTGGTCAGGGTGGGAGATACCGTATCAATTAAACCCGCTTCTAAAAATCTCTTGATTTTTAAAGAGTTATCCAATACCATTAAGAAACATAATCCGCCGGAATGGCTTGAAATTGATGAAGAAAAAATTGAAGGTAAAGTAAAATCTTTACCCAGTGACGCTGAATTACCTTTTAATATTAATTTAGTCGTTGATTATTACAGCAGATAATTCTCGCGAATTTCATGGAATACACTCGACTTAGTGAAACAATCAAAATAAAGAAAATTTCTGAAACCGAAACAAACGGCGTTTTTGAAGTTGAAGGGCTTTTTGTCGGTTATGGATTAACTTTGGGGAATGCTTTGCGCAGAGCGCTTCTTTCTTCTTTACCGGGAGCGGCGATCACTCAGATTAAAATTAAGGGTGTTAAACATGAATTTTCCACAATTCCCGGAGTCAAAGAAGATTTAGTGGAAATCATTTCCAATTTAAAACGCATTCGTTTTCGTTTTTACGCCGACGAGCCGCAGACGCTTTACTTGAAAATCAAAGGGGAGAAAGAAATTAAAGCAAAAGACATTGAAACCAATTCACTTGTTGAAATAATTAATCTTGATTCTCCAATCGCCGTTTCAACCGATAAAAACGCGGAAATTAACGCGGAGTTAACGGTTGAAAAAGGGCTTGGTTATATGCCGGTGGAAGCCAGGAAAACCGAAAAATTGCCGGTTGGAGTTATTGCTATTGATGCCATATTTGCGCCAATTAAAAATGTTAATTTCATCGTTGAAAATATGCGGGTTGGCGAGCGCACGGATTATAATCGGTTGAAAATTTTTATCGAAACAGACGGCAGTATTACTCCTTCAAGCGCTTTACGTAAATCGGCAAATGTTTTACGCGATCACATAGACAAAGTTTCGGCTATAGAGGTTGACGAATTTGAAAAGCCGTTAGGATTAAAAGAAAAAAAAGGAGCGAAAAAAGCGGTAAAGAAAACAGTTAAGAAAAAGAAATAAAAATAAAATATGCGCCATCTTAAAAAAGGCAGAAAATTTCATAGGGAAAAAGGACAGCGAAAAGCTCTTTTGAGGAATCTTGTCAATAATTTGATTGTTCAGGAAAAAATTGAAACCACGGTTGCCAAAGCGAAAGAGATTAAACCGCTCGCGGAAAAATTAACTACTCTTGCAAAAAAACAGGACTTAGCGGTGTTGAGAATTCTTTTATCTCGCCTTCCAAAATCCGCCGCTCAAAAATTATATTATTCTGTCGCTCCGCGTTATGTTAATCGCAAGGGGGGATATTTAAGAATTATTAAAAATGCCAAGCGAAGAAAAAATGACGGAGCGGAAATGGCGATAATTGAATTTGTGTAATTGGAGGGGTTGACAATCGATAAGCGTTTAATATAAACTCAAAAAGTCGTAATTAAATAAAATAATTTATTAGTATGGCGGAAAAAGCAAAATTTGAACGAAAAAAACCACATTTAAACGTCGGCACCATCGGTCATGTTGATCATGGCAAAACTACGTTGACGGCCGCGATCACTCATATCCTTAAATTAAAGGGTTTGATCGAAAAAGAAGAATCTGTTGATATGATTGATAATGCTCCGGAAGAAAAAGCCCGAGGCATTACTATCGCGCTTCATCATTCCGAATACGAGTCGGAAGCTAGGCATTACGCTCATATTGATTGTCCGGGTCACGCTGATTATGTTAAAAACATGATTACTGGCGCGGCGCAAATGGACGGCGCTATCTTAGTGGTTTCAGCCGCTGATGGTCCGATGCCTCAGACAAGAGAGCATATTCTTTTAGCGCGTCAGGTTGGCGTTCCGGCAATTGTTGTTTTTCTTAACAAAGTTGATCAAGTTGATGACCCAGAACTTATTGATTTGGTTGAAGCCGAAGTTAGGGAACTTTTGAAAAAATACGAATTCCCAGGCGATCAAATTCCAATCATTCGCGGTTCGGCCACCAAAGCTTTAGCGGCTAAATCAGTCGATGAAGACGCGGCTAAACCGATTTTGGAACTTATTAAAGCTCTTGACGATTACATTACAGAACCGGTTAGAGAAATCGATAAGCCGTTTCTTATGCCGATAGAAGACATTTTTTCAATTGAAGGCAGAGGCACGGTTATCACGGGAAGAGCTGAAAGAGGTATTGTAAAAGTCAATGAAGAAGTGGAAATAATCGGAATAAAACCCACTCAAAAAACAGTAGTGACCGGTATTGAAATGTTCAATAAACTTTTGGACGAAGGTCGCGCCGGCGACAATGTCGGAATTTTACTCCGCGGACTTAAAAAAGAAGATGTTGAACGCGGTCAAGTTATTGCCAAACCCGGAAGTGTTACTCCTCATACGGATTTTGAAGCTGAAATTTATGTTATGACAAAAGAAGAAGGAGGAAGACACACGCCGTTTTTCAAAGGATATAAACCTCAGTTTTATATTCGTACGACCGATGTGACCGGAGAAGTGATTTTACCGGAAGGTATGGAAATGGTTATGCCGGGAGACACGGTTAATCTTGCCGTTAAACTTATCGCCCCTGTGGCGCTGGAAGAAAAACAAAGATTTGCCATTCGTGAAGGAGGAAAAACAGTTGGAGCGGGAGTGGTAACGAAAATATCTAAATAAATTTTAAGTAGTTCTTTGCTATGGCGAAAAAAGAAGAAATAGCGCAACCAAAGCTTAGGTTAAGAATCAGGTCATATGACCATCGGCTTATTGACACCTCGTCAAAATCAATCATTGACGCGGCTGTTAGAAATGGGGCTGAAGTGGTTGGTCCAATTCCTTTACCCACGGAAATGAGGCGTTATACCGTTAATCGTTCGACTTTTGTCCATAAGCCATCGCGGGAACAATTTGAACTTCGGGTGCATAAGAGATTGATTGACATATTGAATCCCAATCAGAAAATTATTGAATCTTTAAGTAATCTTAATTTGCCGGCTGGAGTGGATATTGAAATAAAGAGGAAAAAAAAAAACACCCCCGCCATAGGCGGGGCTGTTTTTTTTACTAACGGGGTTGACATAATATTTTTAATTTAGTATCTTTAATCGTAATGGTGTTTAGCCAGTTAATATAGATAAAATAGTTAAATAGATTTAGCTAAAAGCAGCCGGCTAAGTCTGGCTGTTTTGTTTTAATAAAGATGCCGTTCATATTGGGGAAAAAAATGAAAATGTCTCAAGTTTGGAAAGCCGACAAAATTGTTCCGGTTACTTTAATTTCTGCCGGTCCGATAGTTATAACGCAAGTCAGGATAAAAGAAAAAGACGGTTATGAAGCGGTGCAAGTCGGTTTTGACAATACAAAAAAAAGATTAAATAAACCGCTTCAAGGACAATTAAAAAACCTCGGTAATTTCAGATATTTAAGGGAATTTCGGGTTGAAGGCGGAGATTATAAAATTGGCGATGTTTTCGATGTTAGCCAGTTTAATGATGGAGATAAAGTTAAAATAAGTGGTTTAACGAAAGGCCGCGGTTTTCAGGGGGTGGTTAAGCGTCATGGTTTTCACGGTGGGCCTAAAACTCACGGTCAAAAAAATCGTTATCGGGCGCCGGGATCAATCGGTAGTACGGCTCCCCAAAGAGTAATGAAAGGTAAGCGGATGGCGGGACGCATGGGGATGGAAAGAAGAACTACTAAAAATTTGGAAATCGCCGGCATTGATAAGGAAAAAAATATTTTAATGGTAAAAGGCGCTGTGCCGGGAATGAAAGGCACGATATTGGAAATTAGAAATTAACGAGTAAAAAAGTATGTTGATGGATGTTTTAAATAAACAAAATGAAAAAGCGGGAACGATTGATTTACCGGAAAAGATTTTTGGCGTTAAGTGGAATCCGTCTTTGGTCCATCAGGTTTTGATGGTTCAATTGGCTAATCGTCGGGAGTCGATAGCTCATACCAAAGGAAGGGGAGAAGTCAGGGGTGGCGGTAAAAAACCATGGAAACAAAAAGGCACCGGTCGGGCAAGGCACGGTTCTAGTAGATCGCCTATTTGGAAAGGAGGAGGAGTGACTTTCGGTCCGACAAAAGAAAAAAAATACGCCAGAAAGATTAACAAGAAAATGAATCGGTCGGCGATTTTCAGCGTTTTATCAAGAAAAATGGAAGACAAAGAGATCAAAATAATTGATGGTTTTGACAGAGAAATTAAAAAATCAAAAGAATGGGGAAAAATTTTAAATAAAATTATCGGCTTAAAATCGCGAGTTTTATTGGTGCCGGCGTCAACGAATAATATTCATCAATCAGTCGCCAATATTAGAAATGTCGACGCAGTCAGCGCCAAGTCGTTAAATGTTTATGATTTATTAAAACATAAAAATATTGTTTTTGAGAAAGAAGCGATTGGCGAGGCGGAAAAGCATTATTTTAAGAAATAATATATGAGTATTTTTAGTAAGTCAAAAATCGATAAAACGACGCAGATTAATACGGAAATAATTCAGCCAAAAATGAAGGGCTTTCCTTTATTCAAGGGAAAGAATTCCGCTCTATTGATAAAGCAACCCTGGATTACCGAAAGAGCGGGCGATTTAAGCAATTTTGGGAAATATGTTTTTGTCGTTGATAAAAAAGCCAATAAGCCAGAAGTTAAAAAAGCGGTTGAATCCCTTTATGGAGTTAAGGTTTCATCGGTTAATATTTTAAACACAAAAGGAAAACAAAAACGTTTAGGGAAATCAATGGGCAAAGTTTCAGGATTTAAAAAAGCAATTGTAACTTTGAAAAAAGGCGAAAAAATTGAAACTACCATATGAAGCAATATAAACCAACAACTCCATCGCGAAGATTTATAACGACCGTTGATTACGGCGTATTAAGCGCCGTTAAGCCGCGCAAGGAATTATTAATTAAACTGCCATATCGGGCCGGTCGCAATAATTCCGGAAGAATTACCATGAGACATCAGGGAGGGGGGAATAAAAAACTTTATAGAGTTGTTGATTTTAAACAGACTAAAATGAATATTCCGGCAAAGGTGGAAACTATTGAGTATGATCCATATCGCACGGCTTTCATAGCTTTGATTTTATATGCCGACGGTGAAAGATCTTATATTTTGGCTTCTAAAAATATGAAAGTTGGCGATGGAATTATTGTTTCAGAAAACGCGCCGCTTAAAGAAGGGAATAAATTGATGCTTAAAAATATTCCGGTTGGTTATTCTATTTATAATATTGAATTAAAAAAAGGAAAAGGAGGGCAATTGGCCAGATCAGCAGGAAATTACGCTCAAGTTTTAGCCCAAGAAAATGGCTGGACTCATTTGAAACTTTCTTC
>CAZLYJ010000020.1:0-10516 GCA_964563845.1 uncultured Candidatus Saccharibacteria bacterium
TGTTTTTTTAACCATCCCGGAGCAATCAAATGGCCGGGCGGAACAATGGCGCAAACTCCGCTCGTTGTACTCGTGCTTGTTCCTTCAATTGCTAACGGGTTTTTCCTAAGTAATTCATTAAGCTTGATTTTAGTTTTAGGACCGACAAAACCGACCGTTTCTAAACCGTGCTTTTTTTGAAATTTTTTAACGGCGTTTTTCGTAAGCGCTCCGTAAAAACCGGTGATTAATCCTTCCGGATAAATATCCGAATCAGCGGCTAAAAGCGCTTGAAGAGTTTTTACATTTTCATTTCTGTCTCCTTCTTTAAGGGTGAAAATAATTTCCGTAATGGTTTGCCTTATTTCCTGTCGTTGAACGCCAATTTGCGTCAATTGTTCTTGAAGCGTCTGAATTTGGGACTGAAGATTGTTTATCAGTTCTTGCAGTTGAGATGCCGTTGTCGTGGCTGTCGTTGTTTGAGCAAAAACGACGAAATTGCCGCTTCCCATTCCTAAAACCGCTATGCTCAAGAATGTGGATATAATCAAGATTTTATTGATTTTAAGCATTACAAAAGCATATCCCTATAGTATTAAAAAGTCAATAGGACATTATTGACATAAAAAGTGAAATAATTTATCTTTAAAAGCAGAAAATAATACATTTTTAAAAAAGGAGAAGGTCATGAATGAGGAAGAGTTTTGGCATGGGGACGGAGGGGCTGAGCAAGAAGCACGAATTATAAAAGAGTTAGAAGATAAACTTAAAAGGTTAAGGACATTGTTAATGGAATTTCGGGAACTGTCAAGGAAAGTAGCCTTAGAAGATTACAAGAGAGGGTGTCCCTGAGATTAAAAAAGATTGCTTCCTGTCGCCAAGATTTAAGGGGAGGAAATTTTTAACAAGGGAGACGGAATTTCGTCTCCTTTTTTAATTGAGTATATAATCAATGAGATGGAGAAGGTTAACTTAAAAGTCGCTAAAAATTTATTGGGGAAATTTTTGATTAGGCGAATCGGGAAAAAAGAGATTGCTTTAATAATTACTGAAGTTGAATTTTATGGAGGGCTTAATGACAAAGCTTCGCACGCTTCGCGGGGCATGACCGAAAGAAATAAAATAATGTTCGGCAAAGCGGGGAATTGGTATGTTTATTTTACTTATGGAATGCATTGGATGCTTAATATCGTGATTGGGCCAAAAGATTATCCAGCCGCCATTTTAATCAGAGGAACCGATAGAATCAGCGGTCCGGCCCGGATTACAAAATATCTTAAAATAGATAAAAAATTTAACGGGAAACCGATTAATAAGAAAACCGGGCTTTGGATTGAAAACAGGGGAATAAAAATTAAACCCTTAGAAATAAAATCCGCCAAAAGAATTGGCGTGGATTACGCTGGGAAATATTGGTCTTCTCGAAAGTGGCGGTTCTATTTTGATGGAAATTTGTTAAAATTAAAAAATGGCAAAGGTTTTATTTATTATCGCTAAAAAAGGTTTTCGAGACGTGGAATATTTTATTCCGCGGGAAATTTTAGAAAAAGCGGGTTATACAATAACCGTTGCCAGCAACAGCAAGGCGGGAGAAACGGCTATTGGCGCTGACGACGGTGAAGTAAAAATTGATTTGAATTACACCAAAGCGAAAATTGATGATTTTGACGCCGTAATTTTCATTGGTGGACCCGGAGCGTTGGAAAATTTAGACAACGCCGAAAGTTATCGTTTAATTCAAGAAACGGTTGCTAAAGATAAAATTTTGGGGGCCATTTGTATCGCGCCGGCGATTTTAGCCAAAGTGGGAGTTTTAAAAAATAAGAAAGCGACTGTTTGGAGTTCGACTTTTAATAAAAGCGGCATTGAAGTTTTAAAAAATAATAGCGCCGATTATATAGGCGAAAATGTGGTTCAAGACGGCAAAATTATTACAGCCAATGGTCCATTAGTCGCCAAAGAATTCGGAGAAAAATTGCTTTCTGTATTGCGATAATTATTGCTTTTTTCAGGATGGTTGGATAGAATAGTTGAATGCCTCAAATTCTTCAAATATTCAAAATTAAAGACCTGCGGAACAAAATTTTAATCGTCGCTTTTTTGTTGCTTTGTTTTCGCGTTTTGGCGGCCATACCGATTCCCGATATTAATCTTGGACAACTAAAGGATTTTTTCGCTTCAAACCAGCTCTTTGGTTTTTTCTCAATGTTTTCCGGGGGCGCTATGGAAAAGTTGTCAATCGCCATGCTCGGCGTTGCTCCTTACATTACCGCTACTATTATTATGCAGCTTTTAACGATGATTTTTCCGAGATTTAAAGAAATGTATTACGAGGAAGGAGAAGCCGGTCGGGCGAAATTTAATCGTTATTCCCGATATTTGACCGTTCCTTTGGCATTTCTTCAATCATACGGTTTTTTAAATTTGCTTATTTCCCAAAATGTGGTTCCTTCGATGGGATTGTTTGATTTATTGAGGAATGTCGTTGTCATCACCGCCGGCTCAATGATTTTGCTTTGGATAGGAGAAATCATTAGCGAGCAAAAAATAGGCAATGGCATTTCTTTAATTATTTTTGCCGGCATTATTAGTAGTTTGCCGGGAATTGTTCAACAAATGTATTTGGATTTTCAGGCCGGCGCTTTGGAAATAGACAAAATAATCGCTTTTATTATTGTCGGCGCGTTAGTTATTGCTAGTGTGGTTTTTATTCATGAAGGAGAAAGGAAAATCCCGATTTCTTACGCTAAAAGAATAAGGGGGATGAAAATGTACGGCGGCGCTTCCAGTTATTTACCCCTTAAAGTCAATCAAGCGGGCGTTATTCCCATTATTTTTGCCATTTCTATTTTGCTTTTTCCTCAATTTCTGGCTCAGATTTCTTCAGTAATTTCGCAGGATTTTTCTATTAAATTTAATGAATTGGTAACCCGTATTTTTAATAACCAGTATTTTTATAGCGCTATTTATTTCGTTTTGGTGGTGGTTTTCACTTATTTTTATACCGCCGTCACTTTTGATCCGAAAGAAATCGCTAAAAATCTTCAGCGAGCGGGCGGCTTTATCGCCGGCATTAGACCGGGAGAATCAACGGCCATTATTCTTTCAAAAATAATCAGCCGATTGACTTTGAGCGGCGCTATTTTTCTCGGTTTGATCGCCATTTTGCCGAATATCACGCGAATGTTTACGGGTATTGCGGTATTGACTATCGGCGGCACGGCTTTATTAATCGTAGTTTCCGTTGCTTTGGAAATAATGCAACAGGTAAACTCGCAGCTGACGATGCGAGAATACGAAGAAATTTAAAATGATCGCAATCATTATCATTGGTCCTCCGGGGTCGGGCAAGGGAACACAAGCGGAATTGCTGGCAAAAAATTCGGGTCTAATTCATCTGGATACGGGCGTTTATCTGGAGCAAGTTGTTTATAATTCGCAATTTAAAAATAACAAGAAGATCCAACGGGAACGAAAACTTTTTGAAACGGGCAAACTTCTCACTCCTTCATGGGTTTTGGAAATTGTCAGCCAAAAAATCAAAGAATTAGCCAAAGCGAAAGTGGGAGTTGTTTTGAGCGGTAGTCCGAGAACTTTATACGAAGTTATCGGAGATAAAAATCATTCGGGCGTAATCAAGATTTTGGAGATAAATTACGGTAAAAAAAACATTTTTATTTTTGAATTAAAAATTCCGTCCATTGTTTCAATTAAGAGAAACAGCGGACGTTTGCTTTGTTCTGTTTGTGGAATACCAATTTTAAGCCAAGCGTCAAAGAATTCATCAAAGAATTGTCCTTTTTGCGGTGGGAAATTAAGAAAACGCGTTTTGGATAAACCGGAAATCATTAAAATCAGGTTGAAAGAATACGAATCGCGGACGAAACCGATTATTGAAGAACTAAAAAAAAGAAATTATAAAATTGCCGCGATTAACGGAACGCCGTTACCTTATAAAGTCCATAAAAAAATAATTGGATTTTTAAAATGATAAAATTAAAATCACCTCAAGAAATTGAAGGGATTGCCGCTTCGGGAAAAATTCTGGCGAAGGTTTTTAAAAAAGTTTTAAAAGGGGTTAAGGTCGGCATCAGTTTGAAATATTTAAACGATTTGGCCGATAAGTTTATTAAAGAAGCGGGCGCTGAACCGGCTTTTTTCGGTTATAAACCTTCTGGAGCGAAACATCCTTATCGCGCTTCAATTTGCGCTTCGGTTAATGATGTTATTGTCCACGGGTTTCCCAATAATTATAAATTAAAAAATGGCGATGTTTTAAAGCTTGATTTTGGAGTTAAATATCGGGGATTTTATTCTGACGCGGCGGCAACCATGGGAGTGGGGAAAATTTCAAAAGAAGCCGAACAATTAATTAAAGCCACCAGAGTCGCCTTGGAAGAGGCGATTAAGGTGACGAAAGAGGGCAATCATTTGGGCGATATCGGTTTTATTATTGCTCAAACCGCCAAAAAATACGGCGTGAAAGTGGTTGAAGGATTAACAGGTCATGGCATTGGGTTGGATCTTCATGAAGATCCAAGCATTTATAATTTTGGAGAACAGGGGAGGGGCATAGAATTAAAAGCAGGCATGGTTTTGGCAATTGAACCGATGTTTGCCATTGGCGCAAACAAGATAATTCAAAAAGCCGATGAAAGTTGGGCAACCGCCGATGGTTCTTTATCGGCCCACTTTGAACACACGGTGGCGATTATCGAGAAAAAGTCAAAAATATTGACTTCAAATTGACCCATATTTACTTTAATGTATAATTATTTCAAAGGTCGTTATAATGGAAAGATTTTATAAAAATGAACGAACAATTTGGTATTGGAAAAAAATGGTTTTGGATTGGAATAGCAATGGGCTTTTTCAATGTCGTCGCTGGTTTGGTTTATGGTATCGCTTTGGCAATTGAAAAAGATCGTCGACAAGAAGGATTGATAATTATCGGTTGGACAATCGCTTGGGCTTTAATCGGATTTTTCTTAATTGGCCCATATTTGGTGAAATCGGGGATGATGCCGAAATTTGAAATGATTAATGATTAGGAATTAGGAAAATGAAGACTAAAACATCGGGGCAGGTGATGCTTTTGGCGGTCGGACTTATCGGCGCCAGCATTTTAACGGCAACGACTATTGCCGGTTATTTAATGTTGCAAAGAATCAAGATGGCTTCTAATTTTATTGATTCCGCGAAAGCGGTTTTCGCGGCTGACGCCGGTATTGAATGCGAACTTTATAAATATAATTTTAGCGACCCGACAGACCCCAAAAATATTGATTGCGAGGCTTTATCTTTTGAAGACGGAAAAACATCCATTAGAACTTCTATTGTAACTGATGCCAGCAGTACGCCACAATATGTCAAATCAATTGGTACTTCCAATAAATCCAATAGAGCTTTCATGATGAATTTCGTCGGAGCCACTTCAACTTTGCCTTAGATAACGATGGTCAAAACTAAATTTTTAAAATTAGCCGAAGTTTTTGATCGGTTGGAACGCACGGCGTCCAATTTGGCGATGATTGATATTTTAACGGAATTTTTCCCGAAAATTTCTCCCGAAGAGGCCAAAATTTCCGCTTATCTTTTAAGAGGAGAATTGTCTCCGTCTTATGAAGGATTGGAGATGGGTTTAGCGGGGAAAATGGCGATTAAAGCCATTGCCCGTTCAGAAGGCATTTCTCCGGAAAAAGTCGCGTCTTTATTCAAGAAAACCGGCGATTTCGGTTCAATTGTTGAAATTTTAAAAAAAGATAAAAAGGGAGGGGGACTAACCATAGAAGAAGTTTTTGAAAAATTATTGGGAATAGCCAAAATTAGCGGCGAAGGTTCGCAAGAAAAAAAATTGAATCTTTTGGCGGATTTATTATCAAAAGTTTCGGGCATTGAAGCTAAATACATTATTAGAACAATCTTGGGAACTCTGCGATTGGGAGTGGGAGAAATGACTTTTTTGTACGGTTTGGCAAAAGCATTCGGCGAAAAAAAACAAAAAGAAATTTTGGAATACGCTTTTAATGTTTTATCGGATTTTGGAGAAATCGCGCGTCTTGTTTCCGAATTTGGAATAAAAAAAGTCGCCGAAATCAAACCGAAAGTCGGCGCGCCAATAAGAGTAATGCTATCCAGCAGGGTTGAAGAGCTGAAAGAAGTTAAAGATCATATTGCCGGCTTGGTTTCTGTTGAAGAAAAATACGATGGGGAAAGAATTCAGGCGCATATTAAAAAAAACGGTGAAATTTCGCTTTTTTCGCGGCGACAGGAAAATATTACCCATCAATACCCCGATATTATTGACGGTTTAAAAAAATCTTTTTTAGGTAAAGAAGCGATTATTGAAGGAGAAGTCGTTGCTTATGACAGAAAAAAAGAAAAACTTTTACCGTTTCAGATTTTAATGTCGCGAAGACGAAAGCATAAGGTGGAAGAATATATTAAAAAAATTCCAATCCGTTATTTTTTATTTGATTTACTTTATTTGGACGGCAAAAATTATTTAAAACAATCTTTGAAAGAAAGGCGAACGGTTTTAGAGCGTTTTTTTAAAAAAACAGAATCTATTGATTTTGGGAAATACGCGATTACGGATGATTTATCGGAAATGGAATCTCGTTTTATTGATTCAATCGAACGTGGCAACGAAGGGGTGATGATTAAAGATTATTCCGGCATTTATCAAGCGGGCAGCCGCGGCTGGCTGTGGATTAAATTCAAAAAAGAATACAAGAAAGAGTTGGCCGACACCTTTGATCTGGCAATAATTGGAGCCTTATACGGCGCGGGCAAAAGAGCTAATACTTATGGCTCTCTTTTATTGGCTTCTTATAACCCCAAAGATAATAAATATTATTCTTTTACCAAAGTCGGCAGCGGTTTTACCGACGAAATTTTAGAACAATTACCGAAAATGCTGGATAAATATAAATTAACGGGAAAATATAAATTTGTGGAAACGGAGATGAAGGCCGATGTTTGGTTTGAGCCGAAAATCGTGATGGAGGTAATGGGAGCGGAAATTACCGTTAGTCCCGTTCACACTGTGGCTAAAGATAAAATTAAAAAAGGCGGTTTAGCTTTAAGATTTCCGATATTTATAAGATGGCGTGATGATAAATCTCCGGAAAATACCACAACCATTCAAGAAATTTATGATCTTTACAAATCTTCCAAAAAACATTGAGATTTAGTATTATTCCACTTTTTATATTATAATTCAAAAATGGCAAAACAAGTTTTTTTAAGCGGAATCCAACCAACCGGAACGCCTCATATTGGGAATTATTTGGGAGCGATTAAAAAATGGGTTGAAATTCAAGCCGATTATGAAACCTTTGTAATGATTGCCGATTTGCACGCGATTACTGTCCCTCGAAACCCGAAAGAATTTAATGAAAAAACTTTCGAGTTTATCTCTTTACTTTTAGCTTGCGGAATTGATTTTAAAAAATCCACTATTTTTATTCAATCACATATTCCGGCGCATACGGAGTTGGCTTGGATTTTAAATACCATTACGCCATTGGGAGAGTTGGAGCGAATGACTCAGTTTAAAGAAAAAAAAGATAAAGCCGGAGCGTTAGCGGGTTTATTAAATTATCCCGTGCTTCAAGCGGCCGATATTTTGCTTTATAAAACAAATGTCGTGCCTGTGGGTGAAGACCAATTCCAGCATTTAGAATTTACGCGAAAAATTGCCAGAAAATTTAACGCTAAATTCGGTAAAACATTTATTATTCCGGAAGCAATATTCGAGAGAGCGATAAGCCGCATTATGGGATTGGATAATCCGAACAAAAAAATGTCGAAGTCGGCGGAAAACCCCAATAATTATATTTCTTTATTGGATTCGCCGGAAGCAATAATTAAAAAAATAAAATTAGCGGTAACCGATTCTGGAAAAGAAATTAAATACGATAAAAAAGAAAAAGCGGCTATTTCCAATATGTTGGATATTTATTCAGCTTTTTCCGGAAAATTAATCAATCAACTAGAAAAAGAATTTAAGGATAGAAGTTATGTTGAATTTAAAAATGATTTAGCGGAACTTTTAATTGAAAAATTAATGCCTATTCAAGAAAAATATAAAGAATTTTCTAAAAATAGAAAATTCTTAGAAAAAATATTGGAAGAATCAAAAGGCAAAGCCGTTAAAATCGCGGATAAAACGCTTTTAGAAGTTAAGGAAAAAGTCGGATTTATTGTTTGATTTAAATTATTATGAAAAAAATTATTAAATTTTTAGACAAACTGGAAGATAAAATAAGAGGAAAATTAAGCCATTATCCAATAGTATACGCTTTGGTCGGTGGGACTGGAATCGTGCTTTTTTGGCGAGGAGTTTGGCACACCGCCGATATGTTTCCGTTTTTAAGCGGGCCAATTTCCATAATAATCAGCCTTATTTTACTTTTAATGACCGGTCTTTTTGTCTCGTTTTTTATCGGCCATTACATTATTTTTTCCGGCCTTAAGCAGGAGAAAAAAATTGAAGAAAGAGAAGAAGCGGAAATAGAAATTGAATTGGATTTACAACGGGCTCAAATGAAAGTATTAATGGAAATTAAAAATAAAATTGAAAAAATTGAGAAAGAAATAGCTGATATAAAATTAAAAAATTCCAAATGACGAAGAATATCATTGACAAAAAAACATTGGAACACTTGGCCGGATTATCCAGAATAGAATTAAAGCCTGGAAAAGAAGAAAAATTATTGAAGGATATGGAAGATATTTTAACTTATTTTGATGAACTCAAAGAAGTTAATACCGATAATATTGAACCGATGGCTGGCGGGGTGATACAAAAAAACATTTTTCGGGATGATGAAACAAGCGACAAGCGACAAGCGACAAGTGACAAGCTAATAGAACAATTTCCCGAAAAAGAAAACGGTTTTTTGAAAGTGCCGGGAGTATTTGCTGACGAGGTTTGAATAAATATGGAATTACAAGATCTTACAATTAAAAAATTCCATCAAGGATTAATTGACAAAAAATTTTCCGCAACTGAAGTCGCAAAGGCGTTTTTTGATTATATTGAAGAAAAAGACGAGAAGATTGGGGCATATTTAAGGTTGACAAAAGATTTAGCTATAGATCAAGCCAAACAAGTTGACATTGACGTTGCGGCTGATAAAAAAATCAATATTCTTGCCGGCGCGCCATTGGCCATTAAAGACAATATTTTAATTGAAGGCGGACCGACTACGGCGGCTTCAAAAATTTTAGAAAATTATCGGGCGAGTTATGACGCGACTGTAATTAAAAAATTAAAAGAAGTCGGCGCGGTTTTTCTCGGTAAAACAAATTTAGACGAATTTGCAATGGGCGCTTCAACGGAGAATTCGGCGTTCAAAATCACTAAAAATCCTCATGATTTGGAAAGGGTGGCTGGCGGTTCTTCCGGCGGTTCAGCCGCGTCTGTTGCCGCCAATATGGCTGTGGCGGCATTAGGTTCCGATACGGGCGGCTCTATAAGGCAGCCGGCGAGCTTTTGCGGCATTGTAGGGTTAAAACCCACTTATGGCGCGGTATCGCGCTTAGGACTCGTCGCAATGGCTTCTTCCTTAGACCAAATTGGGTCGATGGCCAAAACCGTTGAAGACGCGGCGATTTTGTTCAAAGCGATTGCCGGTGAAGATGAATTTGACTCAACCAGTGTTGACACAAAATACGGCGATGAACTTTTGAATCCTGATTTCAACGCTGTCAAAAAATTAAAAATAGGAATTCCAAAAGAATATTTTATCGCCGAAGGCCTTGATAAAAATATTGCTAAAGCCGTTGAGGAAGCGATTGACGGATTAAAATCACTGGGATTTGAATTTAAGGAAATAAGTTTGCCGCGAACAAAATATGCGGTGTCGGTTTATTATATTATTATGCCGGCGGAAGTCAGCGCTAATCTCGCCCGTTTTGACGGTATTCGTTATGGTCAAATGTCAAATGTTAATGGTCAAAAGTTAAATTTAAAGGATATTTATTTAAAAACCCGAGGTGATGGCTTTGGGGATGAAGTAAAGCGAAGAATTATTTTAGGAACTTTTGTTTTATCGGCGGGATATTATGACGCTTATTACACTAAAGCCCAAAAAGTCAGGCAATTGATTAAAAATGATTTTAATGAAGCGTTTAAGGAAGTTGATGTAATTTTAACTCCGGTTTATCCGACATCGGCTTTTAAGATAGGGGAGAAAATAGATGACCCGTTAAAAATGTATCTGGGAGATATTTTTACCATTCCGGCGAATTTGGCGGGATTGCCGGCAATTTCTATACCAGTTAAACAAACCACAAACTTACCTGTGGGGTTTCAATTGATAGGTAAACCCTTTCGCGAAGCGGATATTTTAGGAATCGGACAATATTACGAAAGCGGACCCGACCGGATTTGAACCGGCGATCTTCTCCGTGACAGGGAGACGTGTTAACCGGGCTACACTACGGGTCCATCAATCCACTCTCTTTTGTTGCGGGGGCGGGAATTTTTCT
Organism: uncultured Candidatus Saccharibacteria bacterium; assembly: GCA_964563845.1. Classification (GTDB taxonomy): domain Bacteria; phylum Patescibacteriota; class Minisyncoccia; order UBA6257; family UBA9933; genus JBBTVE01. The sequence goes on from CAZLYJ010000020.1 coordinate 10,480, forward strand.
CCCCCAATCCGCCTTATGGCGGATTTCCTCCGAAACC
>CAZLYJ010000021.1:0-8215 GCA_964563845.1 uncultured Candidatus Saccharibacteria bacterium
CGTTCCTCAAATTTTCCGGTTAAATTATCTTTAATATCTTGGATTTCATCTTTAACTTCTTCAGAAAAACGACCATCGAGTTGGTCAAGAATTTCAATAGCTCTTAATTCCTTAAAAGTTCTCTCGGGCCTATTTTCAAAAGCTCTTTCCAATCCTTGTCGAAACATTTCCGAATTTTCGAATTTATCGGGGATATCGGCAAAAACATCATTAAGCTTTTCCTTGGTCTTTTTAAAACTATCTTTTAATTCACCGCTGGCTTCAAATTTTCCCATTAAATTATCGAACAGTTCTTGATGTTTTATTGAACGATCAATGAGTTTTTCCAGCAAATCGTTGACTTTCGGATTTTTGCTTGTTTCCTCAATGTCTTCCAAACGATTTTTCAACCTGTCAACATTGGATTGATAATTCCCAATCGCTTGAGAAATGGCGTCTAATCTATTGGACACAGGCGCTGCCTCTTCCATTTTTTTTATTTCCGCGGCCTGTTGATTAACAATTTGAAGTTCCAACGCCGCTCTATTAATCGGATTAAAAGTGAAAATCCTTTGTACCCCTCTCCCCCAATTTTTTAAAAAATAAAAAGGGCTTGACGGCAAAATGCCGGGCTCTTCAACTCCAAGATCCTTTGTTGTCACTTCATCCGCGGCGACAATTGCCTGAATCTCCTGACTTGTAGAAGTCGCTTCCTGAGCTAACGCCAGATTCGCCATCGACCAAAAACCGAAAATTAACAGAAACGATAAAATTATTGTTTTTTTCATAATAATTTAATTTATTTTGACCTTTTTTATATTATAAGCCGAAATTAATATTCTTCAAGAGCTTTGGATTTTTCATGCTTTTTAATTTTTTCCAAGGCCTTGGCTTCTATTTGCCTGATTCGTTCCCGCGTAACGTTAAATTTTTTGCCCACTTCTTCAAGCGTATGAGTAATGCCGTCTCCCAAACCGAAACGCAACCTTAAAATTTCCTGTTCACGCGGCGACAAATCAACTAAAATTTCTCCTATCTTATCTTTTAAAAGTCCATGGGCCGCGATTTGATCGGAAGTCGGATTTTTTTCATCTTTAACGATGTCGCCCAAAGTTGATTCCTCCTCTTCTTCGCCTATTGGAGCTTCCAACGAAAGAATGCTTTGAGAAATTTTTTGAATATGACGAATTTTATCGACCGCGGTGTCCATTTCAATGGCGATTTCTTCGGCTAACGGCTCGCGACCGAGTTCCTGGAATAATTTCCTTTTTACCTGGCTATATTTTGAAATAGTTTCAATCATATGCACGGGGATTCTAATAGTTCGCGATTGGTCGGCTAAAGCTCGGGTAATCGCTTGCCTAATCCACCAAGTAGCATAAGTGGAAAATTTAAATCCTCTCCGATAATCGAATTTCTCAACTGCTTTTGCCAAGCCAATATTCCCCTCTTGAATTAAATCTAAAATACTTAAATGAGGCGACCGATAAACATAACGCTTGGCAATAGAAACAACCAAACGAAGATTGGCGCTGATTAAATGCTGCCTGGATTCTTCATCTCCTTTTTCCGCTTTTTTGGCAAGTTCTCTTTCTTGTTCTCTCTTCAATAGCGAAACCCGACCGATTGTTTTGAGATACATTTGAACGGCATCGGGCAAATGGATAGAATCTCCTTCAATATGCGTAGCTTTTTTCAATTCGGCCTTGCTGATTTCTCCTTTGTCCGACAGCTCAATCAATTGTCCGGTTTCAACCACTTTGATATTTTCTTTTTCCAAACGAGAATAAAGTTCTTCTAAAAAAACGACATCGCTTTCGATATTCGGAAAATAATTAAGAATTTCGCCGTCTGTGATAAAACCGCGAGATCGCCCTCCCTTAATGAGTTCGTCGATTAAAGAAATGTCGAACTTTTGCTTTGTTTTCTTTTTCTTGGACTTATTTTTTTGAAAACCTTTTCCTTTTTTACCCTTCTTCTTACTTTTCTTACTTTTCTTACTTTTCTTGCTTTTCTTACTTTTCTTACTTTTCTTGGCAAAATGTTTCGCTTTTTTAAATTTTCGCTTTTTAGTTTTTGGCATTGTTAAATATTGTGTATTAATTTTGATACTTTATCAAATTCTTTAAGCGCGGAAGTTATTTCTTTTTCATTGCCATCGTTCTCTGTTTTTTTTATAAATTTCGCCAATTTTTCTCTTTTGTCTTTAAGATATTCCGCCTTTAAATGCCTCAAAAGTTCGATAAATTCTTCTTCCGGTTTTTTTTTATCGGAAATGATATTTTTAAATGAAAAATTCAAACTGATGGAATCCAATAAATTAGCGACCTGTTCATCCGCGGGTTTTGTTTTATTAATAAGACACTGAACAATCGTTGAATAATTTTCCGGCAGATAAACAAAATATTCCTTTATTTGATTTATTAAAGATTGGTCATTAATGACCAATCCAATTAATCTTTCCGCTATTAATTCTCGCCGCGATTGGGGAACTGAATTATTGAACGATTGCGTAATTTGGATTTGTGTTGATAAGGCGGAAAAATTAGAAATTGTTTTAATCTGCGCCATTTCATCCATTAACGCCTCTTCCTTAACGCCTGTTTTCAAACTTAAATTTTTCAACCAATAATTGCGTTCTATCGGGCTGACCATTATCTTGATTTTCCCCAAAACAATCCTGAGATTTTTTTTAAATTCTCCCATATTTTTACGTTGATCCGCGTTTGAAAGATACCGTTCAAAATAAAATTCCATCGCTGATTTCGCCTCTTTTAACAATTCCGCCATTATACCGGGATTTTTAAAAATCGCTTCAGCCGGATCTTTATGTTCTTTCAATGTCAGGATTTTAACGTTAAAATCCTGGCTATTTGCCAAATCAATGCTGCGTTCAGCGGCTTTAAGTCCGGCTTCATCGTTGTCAAAACAAAAAATCAATTGGTCTGTTTGGCGCTTTAAAACTTTCAAATGATCTGTTGTCAGAGCCGTTCCCAAAACGGCGGCGATATTTTTAACGCCATCTTGCCAGCAAACCAAAAAATCCATCTGGCCTTCAACCAACACCGCTATTTTCGCTTCCCGAATGAAATTCTTGCCCTTGTAAAAACCATAAAGAATTTTTGACTTATTAAAAATCAGCGTTTCCGGACTATTAATATATTTGCCGACTTCGCCGGCGTCAAATTCCGGTAAAATTCGGCCGGAAAAACCGATTACTTTCCCAAAATGATTATGAATGGGAAACATAATTCTGCCGCGAAAACGGTCAATCAAACTGCCTCTTTCGTTTTTATAAGCCAAACCCGCCCGCTCAATGTCAAAAGCGCTATATTTCTTTTTAATTAAATAAAGGGAAAGTTCTTCCCATTTATTTGAAGAAAATCCGAGTTCAAACTCCTCGATTGTTTCTTTTTTCAATCCCCGATCAAGAAGATATTTTTTTGCCTCAACACTCCCTTCCAGATTTTTTTTGAAAAATTCTTTCGCCTCTTCATTAATTTCATATAAAACATTGAATTGTTTTTGCTCGGCCGGCGCTATTTGTCTTAATTCTATTCCGGCTTTTTCCGCTAAAATTTTCAAGACTTCGTAAAATTCCAAATTTTCATATTTCATCAAAAATTTAAAAATATCGCCGCCTTCGGAACACGACCCAAAACAGTGCCAGGTTTGACGCTCCGGAGAAACCATAAAAGAAGGCGTTTTTTCCTTATGAAAAGGACAATTCGCCTTGAAATTCTTGCCAGCCGAAAGCAATGGAACGTAAGAACGGATAAATTCAACAATATCCAAGCGATCTTTTATTTCTTGGACAGGAGAGGTCATTGCCCGATATTTTAATCCATAAAAAGGAATAAATCAAATGCGTTGAAATATTTTATTAAAATGTGATAGCATAAAAAAATGCGCAATAACATCGTTCACAGCGGAGCCGGCGAACTGACTTATGAAATAAGGGAAATTGTCAGTATTGCCGAAAAATTTGAAAAACTGGGAGTAGAAATTTTTTGGGAAAATATCGGCGATCCGGTTGCCAAAGGCGAAAAAATCCCCGACTGGATAAAAGAAATCGTAAAAAAAGCCGTTGAAGACGACAAAAATTTCGCTTACTGTCCGACTAAAGGTTTATTAAAAACCCGCGAATTTTTAGCTCAAAGACGCAATTCAAACAACAACGCCAAAATCACGGCTGATGACATTATTTTTTTTAACGGTTTGGGCGACGCCATTTCCAAAATTTACAATTCTCTCAATCGCGAAAGCCGCGTTATTGGCCCTTCGCCCGCTTACCCAACTCATTCTTCAGCCGAAGCGGCTCACGCCGATTCAACTCACATCACTTATAATCTCTCCCCAAAAATGGATTGGCTGCCGGACATTAATGATTTAAGAAATAAAGTTCATTACAATTCGTCAATCAGCGGCATTTTAATCATTAACCCCGACAATCCGACCGGCATGGTTTATCCGCGCCGCGTGCTTGAAGAAATCGTTAAAATCGCCAAAGAACACAACCTCTTTATCATTTCCGATGAGATTTATTCAAATATTGTTTACGGAACCGCGAAAACCGCCCAGCTTTCGGAAATCATCGACGATGTGCCGGCCATATCAATGAAAGGAATTTCCAAAGAATTTCCCTGGCCCGGCAGCCGTTGCGGCTGGATAGAAGTTTATAATAAAGACAAAGATTTTGTTTTTGCCAAATACATTAAATCGATTATTGACGCCAAAATGCTTGAAGTTTGTTCAACCACCCTCCCCCAGGCGGTCATTCCCGAAATTATGAGCGATCCGCGCTATGAAATTCACATTAAAGGAAGAAACGAAAAGTTCCGCCGCCGCGCCGATCTTGCTTACGATATATTAAACCGCGTTGACGGAATATTCGCTCCAAAACCATCGGGCGCTTTTTATATGTCCGTAGTTTTTGAAGAAAACGCTTTAAACAATAATCAAAAATTGAAAATTGAAAACGAAAAAGCGGCCGAATGCGCCGAAGAAATTGTAAAAAATGTTTTGCCGGACAAAAGATTCGCTTATTACCTTATGGCTTCAACCGGTATTTGCGTTGTGCCGCTTTCAGGATTTAATTCTCCTCTTTTCGGATTCCGCGTCACGCTGCTTGAACAAGACGAAGAGAAATTCAAAAAAATCTTTGAAACAATCGCGCAAAAAATCAAAGAATATCTCAAAAGCGCTTAATTCTCTATATCTTTATTTTCATCAATAAGATCCAACATATCATCTAAATTTCTCTTAATAAATTTCTGCGTCATTCTTTTCATTTCTTCTTTTTTAAGCACTATACCTTTCTTAAAAAAGATCTGTTCAATCATTTCAGGTGTTATGAAATCAACATTTTCAAGCTCCGCAAATTCCAATAAATTTCCGCCGACATCTTTAATAAAAAATCTTTTTAATTTTTTATCCTCACCACCATAATACGCTTCAAAAATTTTCCCGTCCGACAAAGGAATATCTTCTTTAATAAGCTCTTTTTTATTTTTTGATTCAAATTTTTCCATACCCAATAGTTAAATTAACAACCGAATTCTCCTTCACTGCACGGAGAAAGCAATTCGCTTATTTTTGGTTTGCCGGGATCTTTTCCTTTGGCGATGTAATCTTCCATTTTACTTGGAGTTTCTCCGTCGTGATTCCATAAATTCCAGAAATACCGCCACTCGTTCCACCCGATACCTAAATGTTTGACGTAAATGTCGTTTTCCGCCAGCATTTTGCCGATTTTCCGACCGGTCATACATGGCATACTGTAGCAATAAACGATTATTTCCTTGTCTTTCAGCAGTTTCTGGAACTCGCTTAAAATTCTGTCAACCTCGTTATAAGCCGAAGTCTCCGGGTCTTTGTAAGCCGGAATGTTAATCGCCGCGATAATGTGTTCTTTTTCATATTCTTGAGCGCTCCTTAAATCAACTAAAATATAATCATCAATTTCGCCTTTGCTCATTTTCTGACGCAAACCATGGGGACTGACATAAACTGCATTTTCAACATCGTAAAATTCTTTGATTAAATCTTCTTGACTCGGTTTTTGATAAGAAATAACGCCGAAAACTGTTAAAGCGCCGACAACCGCTCCGATTAAAGCCGAAATAATAATTGTTTCCAATCTTTTATTCATTATTGAAAATCTATTTTATTGAGATTTCGCTGTCAATCAACTGCTTGAATTCTTCATAGCTTCGCGGAGAAATTTTTCGGCCGTTCAGAAAAAACGTCGGCGTGGCGTTGACGCCGACTCTTTCTCCGCTTATCAAATCATTTTCTATTTTGTCGGCGATTTCTTCCAAATCAAAATCTTTTTTGAATTGTTCAACATTAAGAGCCAATGTTTCAGCATATTTTATGAATAATTCTTCCGCTGTTTGGCTCTCCGACCATTCGTTTTGTTTTTCAAAAATCAAATCGTGCATTTCCCAAAATTTCCCTTGTTTCCCCGCAGCCTCTGCCGCCAGAGCCGCCGACTCGGAATTCTTGTGTTGAGAAAGAGGAAAATGCCGATAAGCAAAAACAATTTTATCTTTGAATTCTTCAACTAATTGTTTGACAATCGGCTGATAAGCCGCGCAAGCCGGACATTGAAAATCGCTATATTCTATTAAAATTATTTTCGCTTCATGATCTCCCTTGATTTGATCCGACACAACAATCGCGCTAACGGGCAAAAGCGGTTGATTAGAACCGTTTTTTAATTTTACGGCCATTGCCACAAACCCCGCGACAATCAAAATTATCAAAAATAAAAAAGCGACTATTTGGAATTTTTGTTTTTTAAAAAGATTTTGAAAAGGCATATAGATTTTATTATTTTACGCTATTTGATAAAAAAAATCAAAAAAAGAGAGGAGATCATAGAAGCGATTCCTCTCATAAATTATTCACCTTGTCCTCCTTTTTTATTACAACCTAATGAATCTTCTAATAAATAAATTCCCACTTCGTTGGACTTACCACTTTTGCTTGGACCAATTACATATTCTAATTCCTCTGAGCTACATCTGAGTCTTACCATCTTCTTTAACTCTTCAATGGACTGAGTTACTTCTTCTTTTTCAGAGTCTTCAACCCAGATTCTTTTTTCCATCTTACTTCCTCCTTTTTATTTAGTTTTTACCTTTTAAAATTTTATCAACCATTTCAATTTCCTCTAAAATCCCCTCAATTAAATCATAATTTTTCGCTTCTTCATAAAGGAAAAAACTATTTATTTCTATAAGGATATAAAATTTCTTAGAAAAATCAATATTCTGAAAATTGGCGGTGTTTTCTGAACGAAATTCTAAAAACACCGCTAATACAAAACGAGATGATATAGAACCATCTCGTTTTGTATTATTATGATAAACCGCCTATCAAACTCTTCTATGAAAGATGCTTAGAAACAAGCTTTGTCATTTCAAACATATTGACAGTTCCTTTACCGCCAAACACTTTCTTAAGATTCTCATCCGCGTTAATATTGCGCTTGTCTTTAGAATCTTGAAGGTTATTTTTTTTAATGTATACCCAGAGTTCTTTAACGACTTCCGATCTTGGCATCGGTCCCTTGCCGACTACAGCGGCCAGTTCAGAGCTGATATTCATCGGCTTCATAAATGCGGAATTGATTTTTGCCATATTTTTAAATTATTTATTAAAACTATTTATTAATACTATTCCGACCTTTTGAAATATCTAATTATTATCATTTTATTAATGAAAAACTAATAAGTCAACTTTTTCATTTCCTAACTGGCGGTGTATTCTAAAAATAGCTCGAACTTGCTTTGCTCCTCGTCGCGCTTTGCGCGGCTCGGAACGGGCGAGCGGGCAAACGCGGCTCCGCCGCGAAAATTAACAATTTCCAATTTTTCTTTGGCGGCGTTTTTTCTCTAGACTATGGCGATTACGAGATATTTATGGAGCACATACCGAAAAGAAATAATGACCAAATTAAGACATTTTTCTATACTGAGTCCAAAATAATCCGACAAATCCGATTACAACAGCGCAAATAATAAAAGTTATGAGTGCTTCACCAAAAACCAACGAAGGAACATCTAAAAGCGCAACGACTATATCGACTGCGAATATCCCAGTAAGAGCAATTAACCCGACCTTCTTCATTTTCCAAATATAAATCAATGAAGCGAGATAAAATATGTCTATTGCCAGTGAAAAAATGGAATACCATGGAGGAAGTACTCCGAACACCTCAAGCTCTGGA
>CAZLYJ010000022.1:0-8186 GCA_964563845.1 uncultured Candidatus Saccharibacteria bacterium
AAAAAGAAATGGAGCAATAAAATGATAATTAAAAGAAGAAAATAAATTATGGGACGAAGTTCAAAAAAGGGTCCGTATGTTGATCCTAAATTATTAAAAAAAATCAGCAAGTTAAAACCGGAAGACAATGCGGTTATTAAAACTTGGTCGCGAGCCAGTGAAATTTCTCCGGAAATGGTAGGTTTTACTTTTGGAGTGCATAATGGAAAAGATTTTGTTTCGGTAAAAATTGCCGAAGAAATGGTGGGTCATCGCTTGGGAGAGTTTTCTTTAACCAGGAAATTTGTCAGGCACGGAGGCAAAATGCAAAAGGAATTAGAAAAGAAAACAGAAGAACAACCAAAAAAATGAAAACCCAAACGGCAAAATTGAATCATTTAAAGATTTCTCCGCGTAAAGTGCGATTGGTCGCCAATATGTTAAAAGGGCTTTTTGTTAATGAAGCTGAAGCTCAGCTTTTGGTTAGTCCCCAGAAATCCGTTGGACCAATATTAAAACTTTTGCGCTCGGCTGTTTCAAATAGCAAACAAAAACAATTAAACCTCGAGAATCTTTTTATTAAAGAAATCAGAGTTGATAGTGGTCCGATGCTTAAAAGATTTATGCCGAGAGCTCAGGGGAGAGCGACAATGATCCAGAAAAAAACCAGCCATATTACTTTGGTTTTGGGAGAATCGGAAAAATCAAAAGTAATTAGATTTAAAATCGTAAAATCCGAAAAGATTTTAAAATCTAAGGCAAGAAAAATTGAGAAAGAGAAAGAAAAAGTAAAAGCGGTTGAAAAAGAAGCTATTAAAACGCAACCGAAAGAAGGGTTTATTAAAAAAATGTTTAGAAGAAAAATCATTTAAAATGGGAAATAAAATTAATCCAAATTCAATAAGATTGGGAATAATTAGGGACTGGCATTCGCGATGGTTTCCGAAGAAAAACAACTTCAGGAATTTTTTAGAGGAAGACGTTTTGATTAGGGATATTGTCAAAAAGAAAATTAATAGCGCTGGAATAGATAAAATTGATATTGAAAGAGCGGGTAATAAATATAAAATTCTTATCAAGGCCAGCAGACCGGGATTGATTATCGGCCGCGGCGGCAAAGGTATTGAAGAATTAACAAAAAATCTGGAAACGGCATTAAAAAAAATTAGAATTAAGCAGGGGGTTAAAGAGGCGATAAATTTGAGTTTAAATATTGAGGAATTAAAGCGGTTGGAAATTTCCGCGACGGTTACCGCGCAAAATATCGCTTGGGAGATTGAAAAAAGAATGCCTTTCCGTCGAATAATGAAAAAAACCTTAGAACAGATCATGCAAAATAAAGAAGTAAAGGGAGCTAAGATCAGACTTTCCGGAAGATTGGGGGGAGGTGAAATAGCTCGAGTTGAACATTTAGAAAAAGGGAGTTTGCCGCTTCATACTTTTAGGGCCGATATTGATTATGGACAAATCACGGCTTTTACGACTTATGGCACTATTGGAGTGAAAGTGTGGATATATAAAGGAGAGGTATTCAAAAAAGAGTAATATGTTAATACCAAAAAAAGTAAAACATCGAAAATGGCAAAAAGGAAGGTCAAAGAAACGCCAGGTGGAAACGCGAGGAACGAAACTGAGCTTCGGTAATTTTGGGCTTCAGGCAATGGGAAGCGCTTGGATTAATTCAAAGCAAATTGAAGCGGCCAGAAAAGCAATCACTCATTTCACGAAAAGAGGAGGGAAATTATGGATAAGGATTTTTCCGGATAAACCGATAACCGTAAGGCCTCCAGAAGTTACAATGGGCGGCGGCAAGGGCAGTGTTGATCATTATGTTTTTCCCACAAGACCGGGTAGAATTTTATTTGAAATTGACGGAGTCGACAATGAAACGGCAAAAGAAGCTTTAAGAAGGGCTTCTCATAAATTGCCGATTAAAACGAGAATAATTACAAAGGGTCAGTAATATGAAAAAAACAGAATCCCAACAATTTAAAAATAGATCGTTTCAGGATCTTCAAAAAGATTTGATTGATTACCGTTCTAAGCTGCAAAAGCTGAAATTTGATTTGGTTCAAGGTAAAGTTAAAAATATTAAAGAGATTAAAGAGGTTAGAAGAATGATAGCGAGAATATTGACAATAATTAATCGTCAGCAAACAATTAACAATAAATAATTATGAATCGTCAATTACAAGGCATCATTGTTTCCGATAAGATGAACAAAACAAGGGTAATATCCGTTACCCGATTAAAAAAGCATTCCCGTTATAAAAAATATTATAAGGAAACAAATAAATTCAAGGCGCACGACGAGAAAAATGAATATAAAACGGGCGAGAAGGTTGTCATTGAAGAAACAAGGCCGTTGAGCAAAGAAAAAAAGTGGAAAATAATTGGAAAGATTTAAATAAATGATTCAAGAAAGAAGCGTAATAAAAGTAGCGGATAATTCTGGAGCGAAAATCATTCGTTGTTTTAGGGTTTTAGGAGGGACCGGGCGCCGATACGCTAGAACAGGCGATATTATTGTCGCTTCGGTTCAGGTGGCCGAGCCGAGAAAGAGCGTTAAAAAGAAAGACATTGTTAAAGCGGTTATTGTTAGAACTAAAAATTCAATTCGTCGTCGTGATGGCTCTTATGTTCGGTTTGATGAAAATGCGGCGGTTTTAATCAATGAAAAAAAAGAGCCGATATCAACAAGAGTTTTCGGCCCAATACCAAGAGAATTAAAAGAAAAAGGATTTGAAAAAATCGCGACAATGGCGGAAGAAATAGTATGAAAATTCGCAAAAACGACACAATAAAAATAATAACGGGTAAAGATAAGGGAAGGTCTGGAAAAGTTTTGAAAATATTTCCTGAAAAAGGGAAAGTTTTAGTTGAGGGACTAAATCTTTATAAAAAACATGTTCGGCCGAAAAAACAGGGTGAAAAAGGGCAGATAATTTCAGTTCCGCGACCCATAAATTCTTCAAATGTTATGTTAATTTGTTCTTCTTGCAATAGGACGGCGCGAACAGGATATCGTTTTGAAAATGATAATAAAATAAGAATTTGTAAAAAATGCGAAGTTAAATTATGACAATGACATTATTTGAAAAATATAAAAAAGAAACGATTCCCAAAATGAAGGGAAAATTCGGTTATAAAAATGATTTGGCGGTTCCGAAAATAAAGAAGATAGCAGTTAATACGGGCGTTGGGCGTTTAAGTCAGCAAGCCGGTTTTGAAGATAAGATTTTGCCGGGAATTATGAATGATTTGGCATTGATAACTGGACAAAAACCGGCTAAAACAATAGCAAAAAAATCGATTGCCGGTTTTAAAACAAGAATTGGGCAAACGATCGGCCTTAAAATCACTTTGCGCCGTAAAAAAATGTATGATTTTTTAGAGAAATTTATTAGAGCCGTTCTTCCTCGCGTTAAAGATTTTAGGGGAATTGATATTAAAAATGTTGATGGTAAAGGCAATTTGACGATTGGCGTTAAAGAACACGTGGTTTTTCCGGAAATCAGCGCTGAAATCGTAAAATTTGACTTTGGGCTGGAAATTAGTATTGTAAGTAATGCTAAAAATCGTGAAGAGGCGATCGAATTATATAGATTATTGGGAATACCGTTTAAAATTCAGAAAAAAAATTCTAAATTTTGAATTCTAAATTTTAAAAAACATGGCTAAACAATCAGTAATCGCGCGAGCAAAGAAAACACCGAAATATTCAACGCGAATTGTCAGGCGCTGTTTTAAATGCGGTAGAAAAAGGGCTTATATGAGAGATTTTGGGCTTTGCAGAATTTGTTTTAGAGAAATGGTGTCTCGCGGAGAAATACCCGGAGTGAAAAAAGCTAGTTGGTAATATTAAATATGTATACAGATTTATTGATTCAACTTAAAAATGCCCAAGCCGTGAAAAAAGAAAGCGTTAAGGTCCCTTATTCAAAGATGGATGAGGATATTGTCAAGATTTTGACGGCTAATAATTATGTGGGTAAATTTGAAAAAAGAGGGCGGAGTCCGCGGCGAATTTTGGATATTAATCTTAAATATCCAAATAACGAAGGAGCAATTCAAGGAATTAAATTTATCAGTAAGCCTTCGCGTAAGATTTATATCGGTTATAAAGAAATTAGGCCGATAAAGCATGGCTACGGTTTGATGGTGCTTTCCACTCCTCAAGGAATTATGGCTGGCGGTGAAGCAAAAAAAGAAAAAGTGGGCGGAGAGGCATTATTTGAAATATGGTAAAAATTAATCAATAACGAATTATGAGCAAAATCGGCAAAAAACCAATAATTATTCCCAAAACCGTCAATGTTGAAATTAATGACGGTGTTTTAAATGTGAAGGGAAAAAGCGGTGAAATAATCTTAAAAATTTTACCCCATATGAAATTGGAATTAAAAGACGGCGTGATTTCTGTTAATATTGATGATGATTCTCGAATTGCCAGAACTAATTGGGGAACGATGAGGTCTCTTATTCAGAACGCGATTATCGGCATCGAAGAGGGATTTTCAAAGATTTTAGAAATAGAAGGCGTCGGTTATCGGGCCACGATGGAAGGAGATAATTTGGTTTTAAATATAGGTTTTTCTCATCAAGTTAAAATCGCGTCGCCATCGGGAGTTAAAATTTCGGTTGAAAAAAACACTATTAAATTATTTGGAATTGATAAATTTTTAGTCGGTGAAACGGCTGCTAAAATCAGGGCGATGAAAAAACCGGAACCGTACAAGGGAAAAGGAATTCGGTATCAAGGAGAAATAATAAGAAGAAAAGAAGGGAAAAAAGCGGCGAGCGCTACGACTTAAAAGATTTTAATTAACAAGTATGAATTTAAAAAAATCTCTCAATAAAATAAGGGAACGGAGAAAAAATCGGGCGCGCGCTAAAATTTTTGGCGTATCCGAATGTCCGCGTTTTTCCGTTTTTCGCAGTGGCCGTTATACTTACGGACAGTTAATTGATGATGAAACGCGTAAAACGTTAATTAGCGCTTCAACGCGCGAATTTTCAAGTGGTGATAAAAAACAATTATCAAAACAGTCAAAACAAAATTTGGCAGAAAAACTTGGAGAACTTATCGCAAAAAAAGCGGCGGAAAAAAATATCAAGAAAGCGGTTTTTGACAGGGGATGGCGCAAATACCATGGTCGCGTGAAAGCAGTGGCTGAAGGAGCGAGAAAAGAGGGATTACAATTTTAATTTTTAAAATATGGAACAAGGAGAAAGAAAATTTAATAGACCAATGGGGGAAAGAAAGCCGTCGGAATTTAAAGAAAAAACGCTTGATTTGCGTCGGGTGACGCGGGTAGTGGCTGGCGGCAAACGTTTCAGATTTAGGGCGACCGTGGCGGTTGGCGATGAAAAAGGAAGAATTGGCGTTGGTATTGCCAAAGGAGTGGATGCGGCTTCGTCTATAGGTAAAGCGAAAGTTGACGCTCAAAAAAAAATAATAACAATAAATCTTAAAGGAAAAACTATTCCTTATGAGGTATATGCGAAATTTTCCGCGGCTAAAGTAATTATCAAACCGGCAAAAGAAGGTCATGGCCTTAAAGCCGGAGGCGCGGTTAGAACGGTTCTTCTTTTATCCGGCGTTAAAGACGCTACCGCGAAATGTCTTGGCAGAACTAAAAATAAATTAACAAACGCTTTGGCAACGATAGAAGCGTTGAAAAAATTAAAATAAATATATGCAATTACACGAATTAAGGCCGGTAATTAAATCGAAGATTAAGAGAAGAATTGGGCGCGGTGGCAAGCGCGGCACTTATTCTGGGAGGGGAATGAAAGGTCAGAAATCTCGGTCTGGTCGAAGAATCAAGCCGGCGATAAAAGAAACCATTCAGCGTCTGCCAAAACTTAGGGGATTTAAAAATAAACCGCTAAAGCAAAAGCCGGCTATTATTAGTATTGATAAAATAGAGAAAAAAATCGAAGGTAATGTCGTTAATCGGGAAATTTTATTAAAAGCCGGTATGATTAAAAAATCGGATAAGCGAGTTAAAATAGTGGGCTCAAAGGTGGAAGGAACGAAAAGGGCTTTTCAAATAGAAGGATTGGAGGTATCGGGAAAACTAAAAAAAGCGATAGAAGCTATTGGACATGGAAAAGCGTGAGCCGGAAAATTTTGAAAACAAAGAAGTTTCCCAAGAAGAAAAGATTGAAAAAATCCGATCCCTGCTTATGGAATTGGTAGAAAAAGACGCTTATTTTATAACAAATAAGATAGCCGAATTCGCCAAAAATTTACAGAAAAAATATTCTGATTATCATGATTATCGACTTTATTGTATTGTAGTCGGCAGTACGCCGGTAAAAGAATGCTCAAAATTTGATTTTGAAGGGGATGATTCTGTTGAAAATTTTTTAGAGTTGCTTAAAGAATCTTTAGAAGGAGATAAAAAATAAGATGAGCGAAAAAACAAGAAATTTAATATTAACAATAGGCGGCATTTCAGTTATTTTTGTCATTATTTTATTGGCTGGATTATTTAGCAACAATAATAATGATAATAAAAATAAAGACGGCGTTTTAACGGTAAAAGAAAATTTTTTTGATTTTGGCATGATTTCAATGAAAAATGGCAATGTTTCTCATCGTTTCGCGCTTAAAAATGAAAATTCAGAGACAATAACGATTAAAAAAATATACACTTCTTGTATGTGTACAACGGCGACTCTTATTGATAGCAATGGAGAAAAACGCGGAATTTTCGGAATGCCCGGGCATGGAGATTTATCAAATATCGGCTTTCAAATAGCCGGTGGCGAGACTATTGAAATTGAAGCAATTTTTGATCCGGCGGCTCATGGACCGGAAGGGATTGGTCCGGTTAAGCGAATCATTTATATAGAAACCGATTCTCAAACAAACCCCAATCTTCAATTGGTAATTGAAGCAAGGGTGGCGAATTAATTTAATTATGAAAAGCAAAGCAATCATTATTTTGTTTTTAATTCTGATTGCCGCGGCAATCGGCGTTTTGATGTTTGGAAAACAGTTAACGCAATTAATAAAAGAAAAACAGCCAAATGCTCAATTTGATTCAAAAGAATACGATTTAGGAAAAATTCGTAAAGCCGATGGCGTAGTCAATAAAAATTTTGTTATTACTAATGTTGGTGGAGAAAAATTAATAATTGGCGATATTACCACTTCTTGCGGATGCACAACAGCTAAAATCGATAATAAAGAAATACTTTCGGGCGAAAAAGCCAATATAACTGTTAATTTTGACCCAAATTTTCATGAAGAGCCGAAAGGCCGGTTTTCGCGTTCTATTTATATTCCGACAAATGACCCGGATAACAAAGAAATTGAATTGAAAATTTTCACAGAAATCTATGAATGATAAAAAATTTAATTCTCTAATTTCTTTTTCTGTTTTAATCGCCGCTTTGTTGATTTTCGGAGCTTTGTTTTATACGGGCGAACTTAAATTTCCCGATAGGAAAACTTTGAAAATTAAATCACAACAAATTTCTAATTTAGAAGAATCGGTGATTCCTTTAGTTGGTGCAGAATTGCCGGTAAAATGGGGAAATTTAGGAAAACAATTAGTTGAAACGGGTGCGATTGACGCGGAAAAATTTGAATCAATTTATATTCAGCGCGGAGGGCTTTCGGAAGGAAATAAAAAACTGCTTTATGGAGAAAATAATGAAAATTTGACCATTGATTCCGAAAATGCCGGTTATATTTTGAATCTTCTTTGGGCTTTTGGTTTGGCGAACAAAAATCCAGTTTTGGAACAAGGGCCGATGGTTTATAAGCAATACGGCGGTGCGGGAAATTTTGCTTCTACCGGCGGTTGGACAATGGCAAAAGGCGACGCGATGAATCATTACGGCAAACATCAATTTATTGATTTGACAAATGAACAGCAGGCTTTAGTGGAACGGGTTTCTAAAAACATTTATCGGCCTTGTTGCGGCAACTCAACTTATTTTCCGGACTGTAATCACGGAATGGCGATGCTCGGGCTTTTGGAATTAATGGCTTCTCAAGGCGTTTTAGAAAATGATATGTATCGCGTTGCTTTAATAGTCAATTCTTATTGGTTTCCCGATACTTACTTAACTATTGCTAAATATTTTCAAAATCGCGGAGTCAAATGGGAAAATGTTGACGCAAAAGAAGTTCTAAGCTCGGCATATTCCAGCGCCTTGGGTTATCAACAGATTCTTTCCGAAGTTGA
>CAZLYJ010000023.1:0-2141 GCA_964563845.1 uncultured Candidatus Saccharibacteria bacterium
GGGCGGTATAGGATTTGAACCTATGACCCCTGCAATGTGAATGCAATGCTCTGCCGCTGAGCTAACCGCCCCCGGCTCTTTATCTTACTGCAATTCCACCACAGCGCCAACTTCTTCCAATTTCTTTTTCAATTCTTCCGCTTCTTCTTTTTTAAGATTTTCTTTTATCGTTTTCGGAGCGGCCTCAACAATATCTTTAGCTTCTTTAAGTCCAAGACCAGTCGCTTCTTTTACCGCTTTAATAACATTAATTTTCTGTTCTCCCATTGATTTCAAAATAACATTAAAAGCTGTTTTTTCAGTCGCTACCGCTCCTCCAGCCGCCGCGCCCGACGCCGCCGGCATAGACGCTGAAACACCGAATTTTTCTTCTAAAGTTTTAATCAATTCAGCAAGTTCAACCACTGTTAATTTTTCAATTTTTTCTATTATGTCGTTGAATTTTTCCATAATAATATTTTCTATTATTTATTTTCGACCATTTTGCTTTTTTCGCTCAATACGCGCATAAACATTTTTATCGGCGCCGATAACATGCCAACCAATTGACCCAAAAGAATTTCTCTTGAAGGCAATTGTCCGATTTTTTTCACCGTTTCAGCATCAATAAAATTTTTCCCCGCCAAATCATAACCGCCTAAAATTGAAATGTCCGACTTATAAACAATGCCGGCAACATCAGCAATATCTTTGTCCGTAAAAACCGTTGCTACCTGCGATTCAAACTGTTCGGGATTAAAATCTATACCATTTTCGGTAAAGGCGATTCTCAATAATTTTTTCTTAAAAACCTTCAATTTCGCGCCGATTGATAATAATGATCGCCTTAATTTTTTTACTTCTTCAACTGTTTTACCGCTAAAATCAGTGAAAACCAGCGTTTTATTGGCGCTTAAAATATCCCTACTTTCTTTAATTTGTTCGGCTTTTTGTTGTTTGGTTAACATAAAAATAAAAAACGGCTAATTTTAGCCGCAGACAAATTAATACAATGTCCTCGAGAGGTCTTACTACGCGCCTCTTGTCTGCAGACTTTCAATTAATAATAAATCATCAAAAATTTAATGTCAAGAGGGCTTTTATTTCTCCATCTTGGTCATCTTCTCCAAGGCGTATTTTGCCGCCATTTTAGATTCAAATCCTCCAAGAACCTTAAATGTTTTACCTTCAGTAGTAGTAAGATAAAGCCATCGTCCCGCGATAGCCGGTTCCTTAGCCAATTTTTGAAGAGATTCAATAGAGGTTCCTCTTTTAATCCATCCCTCTCCGAGCGCTACCACATTCTTGGAAATTATTTCGGTTGGCGGAATTTCTGTTTCTAAAACTTCCGGCATGGCGATAGGTCCTTTGCCCTCAAAAATTCTTTGAATTTTTTCTTCAGCAATTTCTTCAGGAGAAGACTCATCCGGTAAATAGCCGTACTTTTGTATTTTTTCAATATCAACTTCTGCTTTTTTTAATGCTTCCGGGGAAATTTCTTTTTCAAATTCGACACCTCCTTTTCCTTTTAAAATATTTTCATAATTTTCAATAGTTCTTGGAGTGTTCGGATTTTGCGTAAAAAATTCATTCAAGGCGGCGTTATTTTTAACAATGCTTTCCATTTGTTGCTCAGAAAGATCGCCTGTTAATCCTTTCCCCTTAAAAGCATCATCAAAAACATTTTCCCATTTGATATTTTTTAATTGATCCACTGTTATTTTATCCGAATTATCAATGCCGGTTAAACCGTATTTTTCTGTCAAATCTTTATTACCCCCTTTAATGGCGTCAACAACCGCATCTTTCATTTTGTCTATATTATAAGTTTTCAAAGCCTCTTCTGAATTTTTGAATTGCTCATCAAACCTGGATGATAATTGCCTCGCTGATTCTTGCCAAATTGATTTTCCGCCTTGATAATCAATTGATTTTTCTAATATTTGTTCCTTCCCAATCATTGGAATCCCTTCCAAACGCGGCTTTTCAACCGGAGGGATTTTAGTTTCCAACGCCGCTGTCTCCATAACACTGGCTCCGCCCGAATAAAAATTGCTCATGATTTCCGGCAATCTTTGCATTAAAAGAACGGCGGTTTCAATTTGAACGCCGGCGATTATCGCCTTTCCGGTTGTTTCGGCGTATTTCGCTCCCATTGCCAA
>CAZLYJ010000023.1:2241-7775 GCA_964563845.1 uncultured Candidatus Saccharibacteria bacterium
TTAATTCGTCTCTTTGCAACTTTAATTTTCCACGTTTTTCTATTATTAAATTAATTTCATTTTGAAGATTATTTTTTTCTTCAATATCTTTTGTTTTTTCCGCTTTCTTTTTTGAAAAAACTAATTTTTTCCCCAGTATGTCCAATTCTCGATATATTTCCTTAAGCTCCGCATTTTTCCCGTTATCAACCGCTTCTTTTTTTAAATTAATCTTTTCTTTTTTAAATTTTGGCTTTGTTTTTATCTCCTTTATTTCTTTAAATCTTTCGCTTTCAAATTTTTTCGCCTTTTCAGCTTTTTCAATTTCCCCCCTTAAAAACTCTATTGATTTTTTACGTTCTTCAATCTGTTCTTTTGTCCCCCTTTTATTAATAATATCAAGGCTTTTTTCCGCATCTTTTAATTTATTCCCAAGATTATTAATTTGTTCACTAATCGCGCTTTTGACGGTTTTTGATTTTTCAGGTCCAAATTCAAATCCTTTTGCCAACGCTTTTGCTAAAATTTCGGCGGTTTCTTTTATTTCTGCTTCATGCTTAAAGCGTTCTTTTCCCTGTTTCCCTAATTCCACTAATCCTTTTCCTATCTCCTTTTCTTTCGCGGCGGCCGCGCCTAAATCTTGAGGCGCTTTTTCAATTTTTTTAGGAGGCACATCACCTCTTATTTCTTTGAGTTGTTCTCTAAAAGATCCTCCCATATAACGATATTATAAGAATTTTAATAAGATTTGTCAATGCCTCACAACTCCACGTATCCTTTCGTAAAATTATCTTTGATTACTTCTTCCAGTTTGTCCTCGCCGAAATAATCAACAAAAATCTTGTTCCACAAAGATTCCTGATGATGAAAAAGGTATTTTTCAAGCTCTTTTTCCCTAATTAAAGCCATAACGGCGTCAACAAGATTAAAACTTACCAAAACTTCTATGCCCGTCGGTGTTTTAAAATAATCCCCGACCCAATCCAATCCTTGCCAAAAAATAAAATTTACATAAACGTCCTTGAAAACTTTATTAACATTAGCCAAGGCCGCCTCGGCTTTTGTCCAATATAAGGCCTCCGGTGAAATATGAGGTTCTGAAAGCCGCCAATCGTTTTCGTCATATCTCGCCAAATAACGCGGGATAATTAAAAATCGTAATTTATCCGTTTCGGGCAAACGCTTATCAATAATTTCCACCTTCAAAACAGAAGAGATGTTTTTCCCGAAATTATCCTCTTTGGCGAATTTTTCAAATAAATCCGAATGAAATTTGATTTCATAAAAATAATGAAGCGCTAAAGAAAACATTCTCGTCACCTCCCCAAGCATTCCAAGTTCTATGGGGACAACAAAAATATATCCCAATTCTTTAAGGTGAGAAATATTTTGATATTTTTTCTTCAAAAACGATTGAGCAATGCCAACCCATTTCTGGGGCATTGAACGAATTTCTATTTTCCTTTGTTCAAAATCGGAAGGTTTCAGATTATCGTATTGTTTTAAAAAAACATCGTTAAACCATCTTGAATCTTCAAAAAGGCGCATGGCAGCGAAAATTTCAAAAACATCTTCGCGAGAGATAAGCTCGTTGACATCCCTATAACCCAAATAATTAATCACCTTTGCCGGTGGCGCGGCTTTTAAAAATTCAACGGCTTTTTCCTTTTTTAGAAAAACGCCCTCAAGCGAAGGCACTAATTCCTTTATTTTCTCAAGCACCCGGTCAACATCTTCTTTCAACATAAAAGACGGCTTTCCCAAAGCTTTGAAAAGTTGAAGGTCATCCTCGCGAATTTTTTCCATTAAGGCGCTATAAATTTCCTCCGCCGAAATACTTTTGCCAAGCTCTTTCAATTGAAGACGGTCCTTAATAAGCACTTCATTTGCTTCGAGAATTCTTTCCAAGACACGCTCTTTACCCGTCATTCTTTCGGCTTTTTGAACTAATTTTTCAACCGTATCTCTATCTGTCCTTAAAATTTTAGCGATTTTTTCTATGGGAATCATTTATTAATTATTAGTTATTAACGGCACGAAACTGAACCCAAAATACTCTTTTTTATTATATTCATCTTTACCCGTTTTATCAATCACCACAATACTGTTTTCCACCGGCGCCACGATTTTACCTCCTATTTTGAGCTGTTTTTTCCACTCAGCCGGAATATCTTCTTTAGCGGCGGCGGCGGCAATAATTTTATCGTAAAGCGCCTCTTCTTTATATCCCTTTGAACCATCCCCTAAAAACAGGCTAACAATTCCTTTTTCCATAAAACCATATTGAAAAATATTTTTTTCCGCCATTTCTTTAAGCTCGGGGATTCTTTCCACGCCTATAATTTTACCTCCGCCAGCCGGCGGATCGCCGACAATAAACGCCAAAAGAGCGATTGTCCAACCGCTGCCGGCGCCAACATCCAAAATTTTTTCCCCTTTTTTCGGTTGAAGTAATTCAAGCATGAAAGCCACCGTCAACGGCTGAGAAATTGTTTGTCCAAAACCAATAGACAAAGGAACATTAAGATAGGCATCGCCTTTTAATTCATTGGAAACGAAATTAGCGCGATCAATTGCCTTAAACGCTTCAATAATTTCCGGCGTCTTCAGATAACCGTCTTTAATGAGAGAATCAATAAGGTTTTCATACTCCATATTTTTTTCCATAATTTTTTGGGAGGGTGCCTAACGGGAATCGAACCCGTATCGGGAGTGCCACAAACTCCAGTGTTAACCATTACACCATAGGCACCATGTGCGCGGGAGAGGACTCGAACCTCCAAGCCCTTGCGGGCGCTACCACCTCAAGGTAGTGCGTCTACCAATTTCGCCACCCGCGCATTATAACAATATTTTAAATTGCCACGCCGATTTTCTCGCGAGAAACTTTTTGAGATATTTTTCTGATAAAATAAAGTTTTGAGCGGTGAACTTTTTTGGGCGAACTTAAAATTTCCACCTTAGCGATTACAGGCGAATTAATGGGGTAGACTTTTTCAACGCCGACTCCTCCTAAATTGGCCCTAACCGTAAAAGTGGCGCCAATTTCTTTTCCGTGTTTTCTGGCAATAACCACGCCCTTAAAATTGCTAATTCTTTCTTTATCGCCTTCTTTGATAGTTTCTGAAACTTTTACAACAGCTCCTGATTTAATTTTCGCTAAAATATCTTCTGAAATCATGTATATAATGTTAATCTTTATTTTTTAAGCCGTCAAGGATATCAAGGATTTCTTTAAGTTCTTCGGGCAATTCAGCTTCAATTTTGATTTTCCGGCCCTCGCTGACCGGAAACTCCAATGATTCCGCATGAAGAAACAAACGATTCAATCCAAGCGGATTAATCTTTGGTCCGTAAAGATTGTCTCCCACAATCGGATGCCCAATTGAAGCCAGATGAATTCTGATTTGGTGGGTTCTGCCCGTTTTAGGATAAACCCTAACCAAAGAAAATCCTTTCAAAAACTTTACAAGTTTATACTCCGTAATCGCCTCTTTTTCCATTTTCCCCTTCCAAATAGTTCTTTTGACACTGCCTGGTTTCAAACTAATCGGCTTTTCTATTGTCCCAATTTTGGACTTGATCTCGCCATAAACCAACGCTAAATAAGTTTTTTTAATTTGCCTATTTTGAAAAAGATTTTTCAGATATTCAAAATATTTCTGATTTCTAGCAACCAAAATAACTCCTGAAGTGTCTCTATCTAAACGATGAACAATGCCGGGTCGGATCTTCGGTTCATCTCCTACATTTTTTACATCGGGATAATGCTTTAATAACCAATCAACCAGAGTTAATTCTTTAGAAATTTTAGTGCTATGGACAAGTAATCCCGATGGCTTATTCAGAGCCAAAAAGTTTTTATCATCATAAATAATTTTTGGCTTAAACATTGTGCGCCCATGAGGGATCGAACCTCAGACCTCTTGCGTGTCATGCAAGCGCTCTACCACTGAGCTATGGGCGCGTATCCTTGATCAAAGCGGAGGGTAGAGGAGTCGAACCTCTAAGGGCTTGCGCCCGCCGCTTTTCAAGAGCGGTGCCATGCCATTAGGCGAACCCTCCGCTTTAATCTGGATAAAATTAATGGGATATTATTACATAATTTTCCATGCTTTTTTGGACCCGAGGGGAATCGAACCCCTATCTTCCGGATGCAAACCGGATGCTCTGCCACTAAGCTACGGGCCCGTTTATCAATTAACTCCCTAATCGCCTTTCGGTTTTTTGATATTTATCAATTACCTCTTTTAATTCTTTTTCCGAAAAATCCGGCCAAAAAATATCCGTAAAATATAATTGAGCGTTTGCCGCTTCCCACATCATAAAACCGTCAGAATTGTGAGACCAATTTGATTTTTCGCCAGTACGGATTATTAAATCAACGGCTGGCAAATCCTTGGTCCAAAGATTATTCTTAATCAATTTTTCGCTTATTTCAAGTTTCTTGGATTTCGTTATTTTCTTTATTGCCTCAACCATTTCATCCGACCCGCTATAGGCCAATAAGAATGTCAATTGATATTTTTTGTGATTTTTCGTTTTTTCTATCGCCTCTTTAATCGAACGCTGAACTTTTTGGGGAAATAATTTTTCCCACTGACCAAAAACATTAATTTTTACCTCTTTTTGATAAATATCTTCGTCTTTGGCTAATTTCTTAAAATATTCATCAAAAAGATTAAATAAAAAATTAACTTCTATTTTTGATCTTTTAATAATATTATTTAATGAACATCCCCAAAAAGTTACACTAGGAATCTCAAGATTCAGAGCGTATTTCAAAATTTTTTCCGTTGTTTTTGCGCCCTGGCGATGGCCAAAAGAAAAAAGCAATCCCTTTTTTTTCGCCCAACGTCTATTGCCGTCGGGAATTATAGCTAAATGCTTAAGTGAAGTTCCCATAGATTTTTATGCCCTCGAGAGGAATCGAACCTCTATTGCGGGATCCGCAATCCCGTGTCCTATCCGTTGAACGACGAGGGCGTATTAAAATCCCATTAACTTTGACAACGAATCCACCAAAGAACGATGATGTTCCTGCCGCAGCGCGAATTTTATTAAAAATTCTTCGATTTTTTTCTCATCCGCCGCGTGAATGTTAATTTTCAAATACGGCAAAAATTTCGATTTGAATTTTAATATTAATTCTCCATAAAGATCACCGCCGACATCTGAATGAATATCAAAACTTTCAATATCTCCCAATGGATAAAATTTATCGCTTTCCGGCTTATTAGGCAATCCGATTGATATTCCCTTATTGTTAATTTTGATTTGCCAAATTGTCGGAAAACGATTAGCCAGATAATTAACCGCTAAAAAAGAAATGATTATAAAAACCGCGAATAAAAAATTCTTCTGCCAAAATGCGAAAGCCAGCAAGATAAGAACAATCATCAAACTCAACCAATGCCAAGAAGAATTTTTCGGCAGATATTCATATTCCGGAATCTGCCAGATAATTTCAGCACCCCCAATAACTTCCTCGTTTTGATTTTTTTTAATTTTTGGGATATCAACCATTTGGCAAATAAAGCGAAATTTCCCTGCGG
>CAZLYJ010000024.1:0-1219 GCA_964563845.1 uncultured Candidatus Saccharibacteria bacterium
TTTCAACAATATTTCTCGCTTTGGCGCTTTTGAGCGTGATTTTTGTCGCTTCAAGCAACTTTTTCCCTTATATCGGCGTCAAGGCTTATTGGTTTCGGCTTTGCGTTAGTTTGGCATTGATATTTTTTTTGGGCTGGGTTGGTTTTCAATCTTCCAATGAAGAAATCCGCCGATTATTCAAACAAACATTTTCTTCGCCTTTGGTTTTGGCAACGACGATTTTCGCCGTTATTTTCGTTTTGGCGAGCGTTTTCGCTTACGACCCCTTGGCGGCTTTTTGGTCCAATTTGGAAAGAGGAGAAGGCGGATTCCAAATGATTTATTATTATCTTTTTTTCTTGCTTTTGGTTTTAACGGGCCGCGATGAAAAAACTTGGCTGTTGTTTCTATGGACAACGCTGATTGCCGCGGTTTTGGTCATTGGCTACGGAGTTTCTTCTTTTGTAGGAATTATCAACAGCGGCATGTCAACGGCCGGAGGAATTTTTGGTCAGCGTTTTGCCGGCTCTTTGGGCAATCCGGCTTATCTCGGTTCGTACATGCTTTTTTCTTTGTTTTTCGCCGGTTTTTTGATATCCGGGAAGGGCGTTAAATTTGGGGAGCGCTTGGCTTTAATTTCTCTTTCTATTTTATTTTTCGCTTTCTTTTTGTTCGCCCAGACGCGTGGCGCTTTTTTAGGATTGATAGTCAGCGTCGTGGTTTTTTTATTATTTTACGCTTTTAAAAATTCCGTTCATCGGCGTTCTTTGATAATTACCGCTTTAATTTTAACTTTATTATTCTCAACACTTATTTATTTTCGGGAATCTCCGGCAATAAAAAATATGCCTGTTATCGGCAGATTGTTGCGCGTTTCGGTTTTTGACCGTTCGGTTCAAAGCCGTTTATGGGTTTGGCAAACGGCTTACGAGGGTTGGAAAGAGCGGCCGATTCTCGGTTGGGGTCCGGAAAATTTCACGAAAGTGTTTAACAATCGGTTTGATATTCGGCATTTTGTTCCCGACGAAACCTCCGACACTTGGTATGACCGGGCCCACAGCGTTTTTTTTGATTATTTGGTTGAAACCGGAATTTTGGGGCTTTTGAGTTATCTCGGCGTTTTCGCGGTTTTTTATCGGCAATTTTTCAAACAAAAAATTCAAAGCGCTTTGCTTTTCGCGTTTCCG
Source organism: uncultured Candidatus Saccharibacteria bacterium (assembly GCA_964563845.1). Taxonomy (GTDB): domain Bacteria; phylum Patescibacteriota; class Minisyncoccia; order UBA6257; family UBA9933; genus JBBTVE01. The sequence continues at coordinate 1,167 of CAZLYJ010000024.1, forward strand.
GTCGCTTATCTAATCCAAGGAATCGTTCTTTTTGAAATTCTGCCGATTTATTT
>CAZLYJ010000024.1:1319-4854 GCA_964563845.1 uncultured Candidatus Saccharibacteria bacterium
CAAAAATCGCGGTTGGGGATTTTGGCGCTTCATCAAATAAGGCAGGCGAAAAGCGTTGCCGAGATTGAAGATAAGGCGGATATTGCTTTGAATTATTTTTCTCCCGTTGGGCAGGAAGAAATCACCTTTTTTATCACCGACGCGCTGATTTCCCTTATTGGCCGTTTGGATAAAAAAAACGCTGTTTCAGCCGCGCCGCAACTGGCCGCTTATTTGGAAAAAATCAACGAGCCGATTATTAAAAAAGGAAGGGGATTTAATTTGGCAAAAGGGCTATATTCTTTGGCTAAGGCGAATCATTTTGTTTGGGTTCAGACAGATGACGTTAATTTCGCCGTTAAAGCAGAGGATTATTATAAAAGATGTCTTGTTGAAAGCCCGCGCCGCGTCCAGTGCCTTTACGGGCTTTTAGATATTTACGGAAATCAGAAAAGCCGTTCAAGTGACGCGATTAAAATAGGGGAAGAAATTCTTCGTTATTGGTCGATGGACAATGATGTAAGAGAGGTTTTGGAAAAACTTAAAACTCGATAAATTTGTCAATAATCTTGAGTATTTTTTCTTTGCTTTGTTCCGGTTTTTTGAAATACGATTCAAGGCCGCGGAGGCGGCTTTCAATTTCTTTGCGGCTGACGGAGTTTTCAACTTTGGCGATAAAAATCTTTTCCCATTTAGTGGCGGTTGTTCCTTCTTCTTTGGTTAAAAGTTCTTCAAAAATTTTTTCTCCGGGTCTGATGCCGGTAATGGAAATGGGGATATCCACATCCGGCGTATAGCCGGAAATTCTGATAAGTTCTTTGGCGAGTTCAATGATTTTAATAGGTTTCCCCATATCTAAAATAAAAACTTCTCCTCCCTTGCCAATCGCGCCGGCCTCCATAACTAAAAGAGCGGCTTCGGGAATGGTCATAAAATAGCGAATCATATCCGGATGGGTGACTGTTACCGGTCCGCCGCGCTTGATTTGTTCCTGGAAAAGAGGGACAATGCTGCCGCGAGAATTCAAGACATTGCCGAATCTGACGGATACGAATTTAGTCGACTCTTCTTCATTTAGGGTTTTGACGATTATTTCAGCGGCGCGTTTGGCTTTACCCATTACGCAAATTGGCTTGACGGCTTTATCTGTTGAAATAAAGACAAATTTTTTGACGCCGTATTTTGTCGCTGCCTCGGCTAGATAAGAAGTCCCTAAAATATTTATTTTTGCCGCTTCTTCGGGATGGCCCTCCATTAAGGGCACGTGTTTGTAGGCGGCGGCGTGGAAAATAATTTCCGGTCGATGTTCGGCAATCACGATTTCTATTTTTTGTTTGTCAAAAACATTGGCGATTATTGTTTTAAATTCGGCATTGGGAAAAGAGCGCCTCAATTCATTTTCCAATTCAAAAAGGCCGCTTTCGTTGAAATCAAGCAGTAATAATTTGTCCGGCAAAAATTGGGATATCTGGCGGCAAAGTTCCGAACCGATTGAGCCGGCGGCGCCGACCACCATAATTTTTTTGCCGTGGAGAAATTTTTTAATTTCTCCGGTGTCGATTTTCGCCGGTTCGCGACCCAATAAATCTTCAACGCTTATTTCTTTAAGGTCGCGGAAAGAAAGCGCTTGCCCTAAAAGTTCCGAGTATTCAGGCATTATTTTAATGTCAGTTACTCCGGCTTCTCGAGCAAATTGAGTTGTTTTGCGGACATCTCTTGCGTGATCACTTTCAAATGCGATGACAATGCGCTGAACATCATAGTCGCGGACAATTTTTGGAATATTTTCAAGATATCCTAAAACAGGTACGCCGTGAACGGATATTCCTTGATTGGTTGGGGAAGAATCAACAATGCCGATAACGCGGTAAACACTTTGCGCGTTTTGAAGATGACGAATTAGGTGTTCGCCTTGCCGGCCGGCGCCGACGATTAAAGTCGGCTTGCCGGTGGCCGGCAGAGAACCCATTTTAAATTCCGACCAAAGGCGTTTGGAAATGCGCAGCCCTCCGATAAAAATTAAACTCATCAGATAGCTTAAGAGAACCACCGATCGCGGAAATCCGGCGAAAAATCCGAAAGTGTCGCGGTCAATAAAAATCAAGAGCATAAAAATCACGGCCGCGTAAGTCAGCGCTTTCCACAATTTGGCGAGTTCTTTTAATCCGACATAAGACCAGCTGAAAGCGTAAAGTCGTTCGTAATGGAGAAAAATAAGATTAAGGCAGGCAAAAATTAAAAGATAATAAGGGAAATTGGCATAATATTGCTGGGGAAATATTCCTTCAAAACGCAAAAGAAACGCGAAAAAAAACGCCGCCATTGAAAGCAAAACATCGGCTGTTTTGAAGAGAAGCGTTCTTCTGGCAATAAGAATGCCGATAATGTCAGCTTTTTGAATAAAATTTTTTAATTGAGTTAATAACATAGTCCGCATCTTCGTTTGTTATTTCCGGATACATCGGCAAAGAAATCACTTCTTTGCATATTTTTTCAGTTTCCGTCAGTTCAACGGCATCGCCTTGGCCGTTGACCAATCTCGGTTTGCCGTATTCTTGGTTTAATTTCGGGTCTTCAAAAACAGCTTCGCGGTATGTCGGTTCAGCCCAGGAAATTATTGTTTCAACTCCTTGTTCATCAAGGTATTTTTTGAGTTCGTCGCGGCGTTCGGCGCGAATGGCGTAATTGGTATAAACGTCTTCAAAGCGAGAATCGTTGAATTTGGGAACAATCGTTTGTTTTATCTCTCCCAGCCCTTGGTTATATCGTTCGGCGATTTCCTTCCGGCGCTTAAGCCAAGTCGGTAAATATTTAAATTTTACATTTAATAAGGCGGCATGAAGATTGTCCATCAAAAGATTGTGGCTATGATAAGAGAATTTGCGGGTTTCTCGGTCTTCGCCGTTAAAGCGCATAAAGCGGGCTTTGTCGGCGATTTCGGCGTCATTGGTCGTAACCATGCCGTTATTGCCCCAACCGCCCAAAGTTTTTGCCCAGTATAAACTGAAACAGCCGGCATTGCCGAACGAGCCGGCCATTTGCCATTTGCCATTTGCCATTTGCATCTTTGCCCCGAGCGCTTGAGCCGCATCTTCAACCACGATTAATCCTTTGCGTTTGGCTATATCCATAATAATTTCCATATCGCAGAGCCGACCGTTTAAGTGGACGGGTTCAACGGCGGTTGTTTTTGGCGTCAGCGCTTTCTCAATGAGTTTCGGGTCTATATTAAAATCAGAGCTGACATCTATTAAAACCGGTTTGGCGCCCAAAAGATAAGGGACCGAGATGCTAGCGATAAAAGTATGGGCCACAGTAATAACTTCGTCGCCTTCTTTGACGCCGCTGGCTCTTAATCCGAGATAAATCGCCGAAGTGCCGGAATTAACGCCAATGGCGTATTTAACGCCGCAAAAAGCGGCGAAATCATCTTCAAGTTTTTTGAGGTCGCTGCGCATCACGATATCGCCATGAGTCAGCGTTTCGTCAAACGCTTCAATAAACTCCTCGCGGTGGTCGGCATATTGCTTTTGGGGATTAGCGAAACGAACTTTGT
>CAZLYJ010000024.1:4954-7635 GCA_964563845.1 uncultured Candidatus Saccharibacteria bacterium
GAATTTCGGCGCGCCGTTAAATTGAAGGATTTGTTCAATGTGGGAAGCGTAAGTCGGCGAAGGGATTATGGCTTCATCGCCCGGGTCAAGCGTCGCGGCCAACGCGCAAGCCGTTGCTTCTTGGCAACCGACGCTTATCATTATTTCTTTTTTCGGTTTAACGTTTTTTATTCCTTTTTCTTTTTTCAAAAATTCAGCGACCAGATTTCTTAATTCCGTAATTCCCGGCTCAAGCGTATATTTGGCGGTGGAAATTTTATTTAGGGCGTTTCTGGCGCCGATTTTTATGTGGCTGGGCGTATCAAGATAAGGAATGCCTTGGCCGAAAGAAATAATTTTCCCCGGGCCAATCCGTTCCTCGAGCTCGTCAGCTAAAATAGACATCTCTTTGATGGGGGAGATGACGATTTTTTGGACTCGTTGAGAGATGTTTTTAGTCCGAAATTTATGGCCTGAAGCGGCAATGGCCGAACGGTGTTTCATTTAATTAGATTCTTATATAACAAGGAGAATTTATTTTATAAGTTTCCAAGATAATTTCTTTAACTTTATCCGGGTCGCTGACGATATGGGTTTTAAGATTGGGCAAATGTTCCAAAACTTTCAGATCTTCATTTTCGGTAATAAGATTGTGGCTAAATCCCAAGAATTTGTATTTTTCGCTGCCCTTGACTCCGATAATTTTCACATTGGCGTTATGCAGACAAACGGCGTTTCTGACCATTTCATAAGGTCGGAAAACAACGAAATTTATCATACTGTAGACGTACGGCTTGAAACCCGACAAAGCCAATCCGGCGGCGATAATCATTGCGCTTTGTTCTGTTACGCCAAGATTAAAAATCCTGTCCGGAAATTTTTTGGCAAACTCTTCAATATAATTAAAGCCGACGTCGGACGTGATGAATATGATTTTATCATCCCTTTCCGCCAGTTCAATCAGGGCATCAATAAATACTCTTCTTGTGTCTTGTGTTTTAATTATTTCAGCCATTTAATTCTTGCATTGCTCTATCGTATTCATATTTTTCTGGAGCGCGATAGTGCCATTCATTATTATTTTCCATAAAACTCACGCCTTTTCCTTTTATTGTTCTAGCAATAACAATTTTCGGTTTCCCTTCTTCCGGAGCGGTGAGGGCCTTTTCTATTTCTTCAAAATTATGTCCGTCAATTTCCTTGACTTCCCAACCAAACGTTTCCCATTTATCTTTTAGCGATTCAATGTTCAAAATTTCCTTAACTTTGCCCATTCCCTGCAATCCATTCGCGTCCACAATGACGAATAAATTATTTAGTTTGTGGTGGCTCGCAATTAAGGCGGATTCCCAGGTGGTCCCTATCTGCATTTCTCCGTCGCTCATTAATACAAACGCTTTACCTTTTTCTTTTTTTAGTTTTTTCGCGAGCGCGAAACCAACCGCGAATGGCAACCCAAAACCCATTGAGCCGCCGGCCGCTTCTATTCCCCTCACATTGGGTTCAACAAGACCGATATATTTGCTTCCTTCTTTACAATAAGTTTCCAAATCTTCTTTTGGGATAATTCCTTTTTCAGCCAAGAGAGTATAAACGGTCGCGGCAACCCAGCCCTTGGAAACAACTATTCTGTCCCTGTCTTCTTTTAAATCTTTGTCTATGTTGGCGATATTATAGAGAACGGTCAATATGTCTATGCAGGAAAAATTTGAACCTATGTGAGAGGTTTGAGCTTGATGAACCAAGCGAAGGACGGTTTTCCTTACTTCCAGAGCTTTTTGTTTATAATTCGCGGAATTATTCATTTTTAGAGCGTATTATTTTGAAAACATCATTTTTTTTATGGTCAAAAAAATTATTTTTATATCGGTCCAAAGAGATTTTTCTTTGTAGTATTTAAGTTGAAGCCGTATTTTTTCCGGACGGATTTTTTCAAAATAATCTTTGTCCGGGTCTTGGCTACCTTTTAAAACTTCGGCTTCGTCAACATTCCAAATTGAGGCATAGTCGGTAATGCCGGGCTTGATATTTAATAAAACCTTCTCTTCGTTTGTATAAAGGTCGGTGAATCTTTTAACTTCCGGCCGCGGGCCGACCATGCTCATTTCTCCTTTTAAGACGTTAATTAGTTGGGGCAGTTCGTCAATTTTCGTTTTTCTTATTAATTTTCCTATTGGCGTGACGCGAATGTCTTCTTTTGATGTGGATAAAACGCCGGTTTTTTCGGCATCGACAATCATTGAGCGGAATTTATAAATGCGGAAAATTTTGCCGTGAAGTCCAACGCGTTTGCCTCGGTAAAAAATTGGCCCCCAGTCGTAAAATTTTATAAAAGCCGCGATTGTTAAAAGAACAGGGGACAGAATAATGAGGCCGAATAATGAACTAAGGAAATCGAATAACCGTTTCAGCATACGCTTTATATTAGCCACAGAGTCGGTCGAAGTCAATTTAAGGGGAAGACCAGTAGCGGCTTATTTTTTAATTAAAATAAAAACAGATTTAAATCCGTAGCGTTTTAAAAACGGAAACAAGAGAAAAATAATTTTATCGATATTGTTCATTATTTTCACGAACAACGAGCCGCCGGGTAAATTTTGAAAAGGAATGGCGACGAGAGAAATGAAGTGGAAAAAGCGGATTTCAACAGCGTTAAAATATTGATTAGCCGTTTTAAAATCCTTTATTTTCATAATATGGCT
>CAZLYJ010000025.1:0-6986 GCA_964563845.1 uncultured Candidatus Saccharibacteria bacterium
TGGCAGACGCACTAGCTTTAGGAGCTAGCGCCGCAAGGCTTGTGGGTTCAAGTCCCACCCTCGGCACCAAACCATGAAATTCATCGCCGACTTGCATATTCATTCCAAATATTCCCGCGCCACTTCTCCCAATATGGTTTTGGAAGAACTGGACCGTTTTGCCGATGATAAAGGCATTTTAGCAATGGGAACAGGGGATTTTACCCACCCGCAATGGTTCAAAGAAATTAAAGAAAAGCTTGAGCCGGCAGAATTAGGACTTTTTAAATTAAAAAAAGAATATAAAAAACCGACTCTTAAAGGAACTTTCGCCGATACTCGCTTTATACTGAGCGTGGAAATTTCCGGTATTTTTTCAAGAAAAGATTCTTCAACCAAAACCGGAAGAAGAACTTACAGAATTCACAACATAGTTTTCGCGCCTGATATTAAAACCGTTGAAAATATTAACTCCCAGCTCGGCTTAATCGGCAATTTAAAGTCAGACGGCCGACCGATTTTAGGATTAGACAGCGAAAAACTGGCGGAAATTATTTTTAACATTAATCCAAATGCCGCGATTATTCCTGCGCACGCCTGGACTCCTTGGTTTTCCATATTCGGGTCAATGTCAGGGTTTGATTCCATTGAAGAATGTTTCGGCAAATATGCTAAAAATATTTTCGCCATTGAAACCGGACTTTCCAGCGATCCGGCAATGAACTGGCAATTATCGAAGCTCGACAAAATCTCCTTCATCTCCAATTCCGATTCCCATTCGCTCCAAAAAATCGGCCGCGAAGCCAATGTTTTTGACACGGAATTATCTTATCAGGGGATTATGAAGGCCATAAAATCCCGCGATCCGAAAAAATTCGTCGCCACGATTGAATTTTTCCCGGAAGAAGGCAAATATCACTATGACGGCCACAGAAATTGCGATGTTGTTTTTCATCCAAAAGAATCGAAAAAACATAAAAATATTTGCCCAAAATGCGGCAAGCCGCTAACCATCGGCGTAATGAACCGCGTTGAAAAACTGGCTGACCGACACAATCTAAAAATCGAAAGCCAAGGGAACTATCATCAATATGACAACCGCGTTCCTTATTATAATCTAATCACTTTACAAGAAATTATTGCCGAAGCATTTAACGCGGGAACGGGAACAAAAAAAGTAAAAGCTGAATACGAAAATTTAATTAAAACATTCGGCAGTGAACTGAAAATTCTTTTGGAAACAAACGAAAAAGAACTAAAATTCTCAGCCGCTCCTTTAGTGACTGAGGGCATTAAAAAAGTAAGAGAAGGGAAGGTTAAAATCCGTCCCGGCTTTGACGGCGAATACGGAAAAATTGAAATTTTCTAAATTTCAATCACTACCGGCAAAACCATTGGCCGGCGTCGGGTTTTGCGATATAAAAATTCTCCCAACTGGTCCCGAATCAAAGATTTAATATAATCAGCTTCCATTTGCTGCGGCCGCGGCAGATGAGAAATCAAATGACGGATTTTACTTCTCGCCTCCTCAACCAATTCCTTATTTTCCTTCAAATAAATAAAGCCGCGGGAAATAATGTCCGGATTTTTCAAAAACCGGCCAGTGCGCTTGTCTAAAGTGGCAATTACCACCACCATCCCTTCGGCCGCCAAAACGCGACGGTCTCTTAAAACCACTTCTCCGACATCTCCAACCCCCAAACCGTCAACCATCACGTAATAAGCGGGGATTGTTTCTTTGGAAATTTTCGCCGAATTCTTGGTTAATTCCACTATTTGACCGTTATCAACCAATACCGTTTCCTCTTCGGGTTTAAGCTTTATGACTTCTTGAGCCAAAGCCGCGTTTCGCCAGCGCATAAAATAATATCCGTGAATGGGAATAAAAAATTTCGGCTTAATCATTTTCATCACTGCTTTAAGCTCTTCCTGCGGCGCGTGACCGCTGGAATGAATGTCAACCATCTTATAATGATAAATTAAGGCTCCTTGCCGGGCCAAATCGTCTTTTAAAATTTGAACGCTTCTTTCGTTTCCCGGCACGATTGACGAAGATAAAATTACGGTGTCGCCTTTTTTAATCCGAATTTGCTTATGGTCGCCATTGGCGATTTTCATCAAACTGGCGTTGGGTTCGCCTTGCGCTCCGGTTGAAAGAATTAAAACTTTATCGTCGCGATATTTATTTATTTCTTCAACGGAAATAATCGTCTCTTTTTTTATTTTCATAAAACCGAGATTTCTGGCAATCTGGATATTGGTTTTCATCGACAAGCCGCTAATAGCCACTTTTTTATTGAGCCGTTCGGCGATTTTAATGATTTCGCCGAGCCTATCCAGAAGAGAAGCAAAAGTGCCAACAATAATCCGGCCGCTCGCTGACTTGAATAATTTTTCAAGCTCTCTCTCCACCACCCTTTCCGAAAGAGAATATCCGGGCGTTTCCGCTCCGGTTGAATCAAGTAAAAGAGTATGGATTCCCTGCTCGCCGATTTTTGCCCAAAGATCGATATCAATAGGTTTGCCGTCCTTATCGTAATCAAACTTAAATTCTCCGGGGTACGCGATGTTGCCTATCGGAGTTTCTAAAATCATGCCAATTCCTTCGGGAATATTATGAGTAACGCTAAAAAAACGGACGGAAAAATTCTTGGAAATCTGGCGCGTTTCTCCTCCTTTGACAATTTCAAAATCAAGTTTCGGAGATTTGGGAAATTCTTCATTGCGCTTGGCAATAATTTCTTTAGTTAACGAAGCGGTATAAATCGTCGGATTGCCGATTTTATCCATAATGTAAGGGATGGCGCCAATATGGTCCAAATGACCATGAGTAATAATCAAGGCCTTAACATTTTTCTTTTTCTTCTCTAAGTAAGAAATGTTTGGGATGATATAATCTATGCCCGGCGTGGTTTCTTCCGGAAATTGCAAACCCGCGTCAATCACGATAATTTCATCGCCGCACTCAAAAAACATCATATTGCGACCGATTTCTTCAAGCCCGCCAAGAGACGCGAAACGCATTCCTCCTTCTTTTGTTGTTTTTGTTATCATTTTATTTTTTATTTAATATTTATTTTCGGTGCCCCTGAGAGGATTTGAACCTCTACGCCTTTCGGCACACGGCCCTGAACCGTGCGCGTCTGCCAATTCCGCCACAGGGGCGAATTAAAAACTATTTAAAAACTCTGACTGTTTTAACATACCACTTTTCAACGCCTTTAAAACGATCGCTGATAAAAGCGATTAAATCTCCCTCAACGCCGAAAAGCTTCTTGTCACTAACATAAAGATAATTAGGAGAGTAAAGGAAAATTGCCGGCAAATCCATAATAATCAATGATTGAAGGCTGTTTAATTCCGCTTGGCGCTTTTCATCGTTAAAATTTTGCCTAATCGTTTCAATCAATTTATCCGCTGTTTTATTTTCATAAAGCGCCAAATTTAAACCGGGATAAAATCTTTCCGAAGAATGCCAAAAAGAAAAAAGATCTTGGCTATGGCCTAAAATATTGCCGAAAAGAATCATTTGATAATTTCTGGATTTAATAATTTCTTCATTAATTTTTGCCGTCGAAACAATCGAAAGATTTAATTTTACGCCGATTTTCGCCCAATCTTGCTGAAGAGCATTCGCGGTTTCTATCAAGAAATCTATTTCCGGAACCGTTAAAGCAAACTCCAACTTTATCAGCTCTTTACCGTCTTCTTTCTCTCTGATATTTTCTTCATGATTCCAACGCCAACCGGTTTTCTCTAAAACCGAATTAGCTTCTTCGATTGAAAATTTTTCTTCGTCCTTGTCGCTTAAAAGCAATGGGCCGTTAACTGCCGATGCCTGATTATTAAAAATCTTTTCAATGATTTTCCTCTTATCGGTCGCCAAACTCAAAGCTAATCTGACATTTTTATCTTTAAGCGCCGAGTGAGAATGGGGGTTCAAAAAAACCGCGTAATATTTCAGCATTCGGAAAACGGCTGTTTGATAAGAAAAATTGATTTTTGATAAATTTTTCTGATTGGCCGACAAAAAACCGTCAACGCTGCCGGAATTGAAAGCGTTAATCAATTCCAATTCGTCCCGATAAAAAGCGAAGCTTATCCCCTTAATATACGGTTTTTTCGGTGAATTTTCAAATGCTTTCAAACGATAAAGATTAACATAACCGCTCGATTCTTTCTGAAAAGAATCAAATGCGTAAGGGCCGCTTCCTATTGGCTGGAGATTATTATCGGAAAGTTTAAAATTAGCCGCCGGGATATCGCCGAAAATATGTTTTGGAATGGGCCGAAAATCTTCAAGCGTGTTTTTAAAAAAAACATAAGGGCCGGGTAAAACAAATTCAACTTCCCGTTCACTGATTCTTGAAACCAAAATCCCTTGCCAATTTTTAACGAGCGGCGAATAAACATCCGTGTTCAAAACCGTTTGAACTGAAAAAATAATGTCGTCCGCGGTAATTTTTTCGTTGTCATGCCAAAATAAATTTTCTTTAAGCCGATACCTCCAAACCTTACCGCTTTCGTCAATCTTATAACTTTCCGCCAAATCGTTTAAATCGCTGAAAGTCAGTTCCACAAGGTCACGGTCAACGTCACTAAAAGCCAGAATCGGGTTAATAAAACTCGGCTGGCCGACTACTCCTTCAGCGTATTCTCCGCCGAAAACCATCGCCATTTCAGTGTTTTGTTCAATTAATTTTACGGCAAAAAAAGACAAAGCGACAACGAAAATCGCGAATGCCACGCCAAAAACTAAAAATTCACGGCGAGAAAAAAATTTGAATAACAAAATCAATTTAGGCATCTAATATGAGTCTTTTATAAACAATCTTTATTTGATAAGGAGGCTGGTCAAGGATAAGCCGACTAAAATGACTGCCAAAACAATAGTGGCCAGAAAAATCAAACGCTCCATGCCGCGACGAACAAAATACGATCCTTCTTCACTGCCGCCGAAAACAGAAGAAAGTCCGGTCGAACGCTCTTGAAGAAGAATTAAAATGATCAAAGCGACCGCGACAATAATTTGAATAATAGAAAAATACATCAGATTTTTTTTGTTATAAAGTGGACCAGAAAATGAACGACCGTGATTGCCAAAGAGGCGTAAAAAAGAGAAATTGGTCCTTCAATGCTAACACCCCCGGAAAAAAAGTCAAGAATATAAAGAGTGGCGGCATTAACCAAAACAATCCCCAGCCCCAAAGTAATAATGATAATCGGACTGAAAATAAGCTTGATAATCGGCCGAATAAAAAGGTTTATTAAGGTAAAAATTGCCGTCACCGTCAAAAATTCAAACGCATTGGGAGTAATTCTAAATCCTTCAATAAAATAAGTAATCGCCGCCAAAGCCGCCAGATTAGAGATGAATAATACTATAATTTTATAAAGAATCCGGGTCATAGTTATCCACAGCCATTATTGGCTTTATTTTTAATCTATTATATAATGATAGAAGCATATATATTTTACGCGTCAAAGGTCGATTTAATTAATATAATAATAAAAAAATGTCGATTATTCAACAGTTAATAGATTCTACTGCCTTTTCGCTTATTGATGTCTGGGATGGAGTGATTAATTTTATTCCGGAATTCATCGGCGCGATTGTGCTTTTGATCATCGGTTTAATTATCGCTTCAGGCGTCAAATCATTGGTTGAAAGAATTGTTAATACCTTAAAAATAGACAATCTACTCCGCCAATTAAAATTAGACAACTACTTCAGCCAAGCCGGAATGACGATGAATTCGGCGAATTTTATCGGCGCTTTGGTTTATTGGTTTTTGGTCATTGCCTTTGTCTTGGCCGCTTCCGATGTTTTGGGATTAGCGGGATTTTCAATGTTTTTGGCCAGCGTAGTCGGTTATATCCCCAACATCATTATCGCGGTCTTAATAATTTTGGCGGCGGCGATAATCGCCACCCCTTTAAGTTCGTTCGTAACGGCGACCGCCGCAAGCGCTAAATTGCAAGCGGCGAAATTCGTCGGCGGATTGGCCTGGTGGGCAATAATCATCTTCGGATTATGGATCGCTTTCATTCAATTGGGAGTGGTTGCCGAACTTCTAAAAGACATTCTGGGTTATGTTGTGATGGGATTTGCTTTGGCTTTTGGCATTGCCTTTGGCCTTGGCGGCAAAGATTACGCCACCTCGCTCATTAACAAACTAAGAGAACACACAGAATAAATAAATTTTTGTTAGGTTTAAGACAAAAAACAACCCCGCCCATATGGCGGGGTTGTTTTTTGTTGTGTCCTCGACAGGAATCGAACCTGTACCTCCTCCTTCGGAGGGAGGCATTGTATCCATTCAACTACGAGGACAAAAACGTTAATTTAACATACGCCACATCACTGGGAGCGGGCGAATAAGAAATATTTATTTTAGCTTTTTTGAAAGTATCCTTAATTTTTTTCGCCAATTTAACCGCCAATTGATTTTCAGTAGTGGTAATTTCCAGCCCGGTTTTAGTTTTTTTAACATCAATTAACCGATGTTGAGAATCGCGCAAAAAAGCCCGCTTACAAAAAGTTTCCGTTAAATGATTCAAGTCGTTCAAGATTTTTGCCGGAATATTTTCAATAATTATCCGCCCCTCAAATTGATGGGTTTTAATCATCTTACAAGCCGGACAAAGAGTAAAATAAACGGGTAAATCTTCGCGGAGATTTTTATATCCCCCAAGATTTTGACGCCAGGATTTTTTATAATAAGTCGCCCTGCAATCTTTACAGATTGTCAGCCCTAGTTTGCCTTTCGGGATTTCATGTTCTTCGGTTCGCGACAAAATTATTTTATTGTCGTATTGTTTGCGCTTTTCCATAATTAATACAGCAAAGTATAAATAATACCCCCGCTAAAAACAAGTAAAAGCCCGTAAATTATTAAAGGGTTGATTTTTTGGAAAAATTGATTTTCATTCGAAATTTTAGAGGCCCTTCGCCACATTAAAATTATCAAAATCCCTTCGATGCTGATAAAAAGGCCGCCGACAAA
>CAZLYJ010000026.1:0-6892 GCA_964563845.1 uncultured Candidatus Saccharibacteria bacterium
CCTTAACGCTTTCCCAGTATTTTTTAAATTCAGCGCAATGAACGCATCCCGGCGACGACAAAATTTCTAAAATAATTTTACTCATTCTACTTTTCTAAAAATTTCCGGGCTTTCTTTTCCTTCAACAATAATTTCTCCAATTGCTCCTTTATCAATGGCGCGCGACAAACTGTGGTCAACCAACAAATACTTACCTGGAACTTCCAATTTAAATTCAACCATCATCGCGCCTCCTGGCGGCACAACCGTTGTCTGAACATTGCGGCGCGGCGAAGAAATAATATCCCCTTCCGGATAAAGCTTGTCCAAAATTCCGCCGATAATATGGAAATAAGAAGGAAGATGCGAACCAACGCCAAAATAAATTCTGATTGTTTCGCCGACTTTAGCCCGCAAAGCCCGTGAGCCGGAAAGCGAACCAACGCGGCCGTTAAATAAAAAATATTCCGGCGCTTCCGCTTTCAATTTTTCCAAACTGAATTTCTGATGGCCGGTTTCTCCAAATACTCCATTCGTATAAAATTCTCCCTGCATCACATAAAATTCTTTGTCAACTTTCGACAAACCGTTTTTCGGCTCAACTAAAATCAAACCATACATTCCATTGGCAACATGAGTGGGAATATGAGGGCTGGCGCAGTGATACACATAAATTCCCGGCCGCGTGGCTTTGAATTGAAAAGCCGTTGTTTGACCGCTGACGGTTTGCGTCAAAACCGCTCCGCCTCCGGGACCTTCAACGGCGTGAAGGTCAATAGAATGCTTGGCATGACCGGCTTCTTCATGTTCTGAAGCAACTATATTATGTCCATCTTCATCGGCGCTTGCGGTTTTAATCGGAAAAGCGCTGATATTAAAAGAATGATTGATATCCGCCGCGTCCGCGTGACCATGCGCCGCATGAGTAAGCCGAACCTCCACATCATCGCCTTCTTTGACTCTGATAAACGGCCCAGGCACCGTACCGTTGTAAGTCCAATATTCATAGGTAACTCCGGGAGCTATTTCAGCGACAATTTCTCGAGTCGTTAATTCCACTATCACTTTTTCATTTTCTCGGCGAAGAACCGGCGGCAAATCGTCGGCTTTTTTACCGATTTCATCGGCATCCACGGCCATCGCCGGAATAGATGCCATTTTCCCATATGTATCTTCAATTTCTCCCTGCTCATGCGCCAATTGCTGAGACAAAAATCTTTGTGGCAAAACATAAATAAAAGTTAAAGCAAAAATAATCGTTAAAAGCGCGAATTTAAATTTTTTTAATTTTAATTCTTTTTTCAAAATACTAAGCTCGGGCTCAATTAAAACGCTTAATTTTCTACGCTGAAGAAACCAAGAACCCCACAAAGGCAAAACCATCATTAAAACAAAAACCCAATTCCCCAACCACAAAGGCAAGCCGAAAAAGCCTGTCCCCGTTGGAATGCCATGCGTATGAACAACCGCGCTTTCCCATCTACCCTTTAGAATGCCGAGAAGTTTTTCTTCCTGCGTAATTTCTTCAAGCAAAGTGTGCATACCTGAAGAAACCCACCAATCATGGCTGAAAAACCCGAGCGTGAACAAAAAAGCTCCGACAAAAACCATTCCCCAGGCAGTGATTCGAGCGATTGATTCCTTGCGAGCCACCAATCCTTTTATGGCATTGATTCCCAAAATTCCCAAAATTGCCAATAATAATAATGGAATAATTCTTCCAATCGCGTGCGTTAAAAATAAAAGCCAGCCGTAAAAAATATCTCCAACAATTCCAATTTGCCCCAAAATTATCGGCGTTGCCGGATGAGGACAACCAATGCCTATATTCCCCAAAAAAAGTCCGAGCATCAAGGCCTTGGCAATGTCACCGCGTCTTTGAATAAAACCCGGAGCCGCGCCCATATAACTGGGGATGCGAAAATCAATCAATTTCAATTCAGACAAAGCGAACAGCATCGCGAAAACGCCGGCAATGGCATAAAAAATATTTTTGATTATTTCTCCTCCGCCACCGGCGTAGGCGATAAAAGTTTTACCAAGCAAAGCGGCAAAAATTCCATAGGTGGAAAGAGTGATGGCAACGCCTAAACCGAATGCCAAAGCAACGGCCAATCCTTTAACATAGCCCTTTCCCATTGACAAAGGCACTATTACAAAAGCCAAGGGCAAAGTGCATGGAAGCACGATCATTGAAAGTCCGGCGGCAAAACTAAAAAGAAACCAGCCAAGTCCTATCGGTGAAGCCGTGCTCTCGGTAAAAATCCAAAAAATGCCGCTGATAAAAATTAAAAACAGCGAAATGGCAAAAACAATAAATAACCAACGCCGCTTTGAACCGCTATTTTCGTTGTTTAAAGGTTTTAAAATTTCATCCATCTTTAAAAAAAATATGGTAAAATAAAACAATGCTTCCTCAAGAATATTATTACACTAAAATCGGCTCATCGCAAGATTTAGTTATCCCCAAAGAACGCCGAATTTACCGTTTTTTTGAAACAATTCCCGGAGTTTTGGCGCTAACAACCCTTATCGGCGTTGTTCTCATATCATGGCAAGCGCCAGTTTTTGCCGCTTTTTTCATTATCGCCTTTGATATCTATTGGCTGTTTAAAACCGTTTATCTTTCTCTTCATTTGCGTTCGGCTTTCAAAAAAGTTAAAGAAAATTTAAAAATTAATTGGTTGGAAAAATTAACCGGCAACTGGCAAAATGTCTATCATTTAATCATTCTGCCTTTTTATAATGAAAATTTTGAAACTATTTGCTCCTCAATTGAAAGTTTGAGAAGCGCCAACTATCCAAAAGATAAAATGATTATAATCTTGGCGGTTGAAGAACGAATGGGCAAATCGGCAATTGAAATTGCCGAAAAAATTAATAATCTCTTCGGCGACAAGTTTTTTAAATTCTTAATAACCGTTCACCCTAAAGATTTAATTAACGAAATTCCCGGTAAGGGATCAAATATCGCGTTTGCCGGAAAAGTTTCCAAAGAAAAAATAATTGACGCTTTAAAAATACCTTACGAAAATGTAATTGTTTCAGCTTTTGACATTGATACCATTATTTATCCCGATTATTTCAGCCGATTAACTTATGTTTATTTAAACACCGAAAACCGCCAAAATTTCAGCTATCAACCCGTGCCTTTTTACACTAATAATATTTGGCCGGCGCCGGCTCTATCCAGAGTGGTCGCTTTTTCCGCCACTTTTTGGCATACGCTTCAACAGGAAAGAATTGAGCGCTTAACAACATTTTCTTCCCATTCAATGCCGTTTCAAGCGTTAGTTAACGTTGACTTCTGGCAAAAAAATATGGTCAGCGAAGATTCCCGAATTTTTTGGCAATGCCTTTTAAAAAATAACGGCGATTACGGCGTTATTCCCTTATATTTTCCGGTAAAAATGGACGCCAACGCCGCTCCGATCTTTTGGCAAACAATGAAAAATCTTTACAAACAGCAACGCCGCTGGGCTTGGGGCTGCGAAAATATTCCTTATGTATTTTTCGGCTTTTGGAAAAACAAAAAAATTCCATTGCGTAAAAAATGGCATTACGGTTGGATTTACCTAGAGGGTTTCTGGTCTTGGTCAACCAACGCCATTATTATCTTTTTCCTCGGCTGGCTGCCGATTATTTTGGGAGGAGAAGCTTTTAGACAAACGCTGTTGGCCTACAATCTGCCCCAGATTACCAGATGGATAATGTCGCTGGCAATGATTGGTATTGTTACCGCCGCTTATTTAACGATTTTTATTTTGCCTCCGCAACCAGAAGGTTATAGTAAACACAAATATTTAATGATGATATTCCAATGGCCCCTGCTTTTAATAACGATGATAATTTTCGGCTCCATCCCCGCCTTAGAATCTCAAACGCGATTAATGTTTGGTAAAAAATTTCGGCTCGGTTTCTGGGTTACGCCGAAACACTAATTTGATTTTTACCGCCAAATAATTTGAACAACTACAAAAACCAAATAAATCAAGATTAAAAACGCGCCTTCCCAGCGATTTAACGAATCGCGAGCTTTCAAAAATAAATTAGCCAGAAAAATGACTAAAACCATTGTAACGGCGCTAATCCAAAAAGAAATCGGCTCCGTGATTTTTATCGGACTGATTAAAGAAACTATTCCCAAAATCCAGGTTGAATTAAAAACCACAGTGCCAAGCAAATTACCTAAAGACATTTCTTCGTGACGACTTAGCGCCGCTTTAATGCCAAAAGACAATTCCGGCAAAGTTGTGCCTAAAGCCACGGCAAAAATTCCAATCAACATTTGAGGTAATCCAAATCTCAAAGAAACCGCGTTTACAGATCTAACTATTAAATAAGCCGAGAATAATAAAATTCCGACTGAAACGACGAATATCAGCAAGTTTTTAAAAAAATAAGATATTTTTAAACCGTCTGGCCGATTTTCAAAATGGCTGACAAAAGACGGCCAAAAACGATGGTGATTATGAAAAATCGCCTTAAATTTAAAAAGCCGCGCCAAATTCACTCCAAAAAGAGAAATTAATATTAATCCGTCCAATCGCGAAAGCTCACCGTCAAATAAAAAAACAATCGGCGAAATAGCCAGAAAAAAATTAAGCCAACTTGAATGGGCCGGCGAATGTTTCTTGATTTTAAAATTGCCGTCAATTAAAATCATCAGCCCAAAAACAAAACTAAGCACTAAAATATTAGCCCCTAAAATGTTCCCCAAGGAAATAAGCGGCGCTTTATTGAGAGCGGCGTTGACACCAATTCCGAGCTCCGGCAAAGAAGTGGCAATTGCCATTAAAATAAAAGCCGCCGAGAATTCAGAAATGTTTAAAAAATGAGCAATGCTAATTAACGAACGCACCGCATAAAAACCGCTTTTTATTAAAGCAATGACGCCCACCACTAAAAGAAAAATGTAAAAAAACAATTCGTAAGACATTTTTGTGCGAGTGGAAGGAATCGAACCTTCGACCTCTGTCTTATCAGGACAGCGTTCTACCACTGAACTACACTCGCAAAATTCAATGAATTTACTTATTAATTATCCCTATCTTTTTCAGTCCGTCAAAATCAATTCTCGGCGTTGATCGACTATTGTCATTTTCCACCGTCAAGGTGGAGTCAATTTTCTTTAATAAAAAATTCATTGAAACCGCCACGAAGCCAGCCGCTCCCGCAACCAGTAAAACTCCAAGAATAATAAATGTCAAATTTTTATTTTTCATTTTTGATAATAAAACACTTTCCCGACAAATGATCCTTTAAAGCCGCCGTTATTGGAAGATAAATCAATATTTTCAAACCTAACGGAATAACGGCTATTATCAATCACTTTTAAAAAATTAATCAAATTATCAAATTTTCCATCCGCGCTGACGGTCAATCCCAACCAATTAAAATTAGACGACGACTTAAATTCTTCTCCGGAAAAATTTGAAGTAATACCAATGGAATTTTGAAAAGCCATTGTTTTTAAATCCCGCGGCAAATTAATCAATTGTTCTTTATCGGGCAATGCGTTTTCTAAGCTAACAAGATAAGGTTCAAAAGCTGTGAGATCTAAGCGCAAAAGCGCTAATTTTTCGCCTGTCTGAGAATTGGAATTCAAAGCCAATCGCGATTCTTTAACTCTCTCGGCTCTTTGGGAAATGTCAAAACTGACATAAGTCAAGGCTAATAATAAAACAACAGCCACGGCGCCGCCAATGCTGATTATGGTTATTAATTGTTTTTTCATTATAATGAATGTTATTTATTCTATATTCTAATGAAATTACCGAATCATATCAAGACAATCTCCCGAAACGATTCGCAATATCCTTTGCTTCTTAACGAGATTCCTAATCCGCCGAAAAAAATTCATCTTCTGGGAAATTTGCCTAACCAAAACTCTCCCTACATTGCCATTGTCGGCACTCGTAAAGCAACAACAGAAGGCCGATTAATCGCCAAAAAAATCGCTCAAAAATTAGCTGAACTTGGGGCGGTAATTGTCAGCGGCTTAGCCATGGGGATAGATACCGCGGCCCACGAAGGAGCTTTAGCCGGCAACGGAAAAACTGTCGCCGTTTTAGCTTGCGGCCTTAATGAAATTTATCCGCGCCAAAATGAAAATTTAGCCCAAAAAATTCTTGAAGCGAATGGAGTAATTATTTCCGAATATCCCATTGGAACACCCGCCTATCCCGACCAATTTTTAGCGCGAAATAGAATTGTCAGCGGTTTAAGCGTCGCCACAATTGTTATTGAAGCCCCCATTGATTCCGGCGCTTTAGTTACCGCCCGATTAGCGGCTGAACAAGGGAGAGAGGTCTTTATTATTCCCGGTCCAATTAATCATCCAAATTACAACGGCTCCCATAAATTAATCAGGGATGGAGCCAGATTGGTTAATTCTATTGAAGATATTTTAGAAGACCTTGGATCGGAAATTTTAAATTCTAAAATTCAAATTTTAAATAAATCCCAAACTTCAAAATCTAAAATTCAAAACATTGAAGATAAAAGCCAGTTATTGATTCTTAAAGTTATTCAAGAGGCCGGCAAGCCGCTTAATATTGACAAGATAATTGAAATTACTAAACTTGAACCGCAAATTGTCAGTCAAACAATTGCCATTTTAACAATTCAAGAAATAATAAAAGAAACGGAAAAAGGATACGCGATATGAATCTTATAATTGTCGAAAGTCCGACAAAAACAAAAACTATATCTAAATATCTTAAGGGCGATTATATCGTTCGCGCGAGCATTGGTCATATCCGCGATCTGCCCAAGAACAACAAAAAAGCCATTGATATCCCAGCTGGATTTATACCGCATTATGAAATATCCAAAGGCAAAGAAAAAATAGTGGAAGAGATAAAAGAGCTGGCTAAAGAAGCCGACGAAGTATTACTGGCCACTGATCCTG
>CAZLYJ010000027.1:0-6279 GCA_964563845.1 uncultured Candidatus Saccharibacteria bacterium
GTTTTTAGGCTTGACCCCGTAACGACTCAGTTTCTAAAAATAATCTTTAGGGCTGGACTTGTGCGCAAGACACAGGTAACACGCCGCCCCCTAAACCCGATCGCCAAAGGCGATTTAGGGTCGGGTGAAGGTATAGTCTACGCTTCTAGAAATAGAAGATAACGTGACGAGAGGACCGGGTTGAACGAACCTCTGGTCTACCGGCTTTGACACCAGTTGAAGTGCCGGGTAGCTATGTGCGGAAGGGATAAGCGCTGAAAGCATCTAAGCGCGAAGCCCCTCCTAAGATTAGGCGTCATAGATTGGTCGAAGACTACGACCTTGATAGGCTTTAGGTGTAAGCACAGTAATGTGTTTAGCCGAGAAGTACTAATAAGTCATTTTTTCTTGAAATTCGCCCGCGCCTTTCAGGCGCGAAATCGAAAGAAGTCCAAAAATTAAGAGCCGTTTTAGCCAAACTTTTTGCTTGTTGGTGTTTTACTCGGATAAGCAACACTCGTTCCCATTTCGAACACGAAAGTGAAATTATCCGAGCCCGATGATACTTATTGCTTCGGCGATGGGGAAAGTAGGGTACGCCAACATACAAAAATTTTGGAAAAGACGGCTTTTTTGTGGTATATTTTAATGATGAATAAGCGTTTGGTTAAACAAATCATTTATGGGATTTTTTATTTAGCGGTATTTTCTTTATTGATATTTTTGATTTATTTTATTTGGTTTAAGCCCATTCCGACTTGTTTTGATAACCGTCAAAATCAAGGGGAAAAGGGGATAGATTGCGGCGGGTCTTGTAAAAGTTGTGAAATAAACACTCTAATTATTGAGAAAAATTGGATTAAATATTTTCCGGCGGAAAATAAAACAATTATTGCTACTGAAATAAAAAATTCCAATTCTAATTTTGGCGCGGATTCTTTTCTTTACGCGTTGGATATTTTTGGCAAAAACAACGAGAAAATTAAAACTTTGTCGGGTAAATCATTAATATACGCCTCAGACATCAAGCATATAATTGAATTTGCGGAAATAAATTCCAAAGATATCGGGAAAATTGAAATTTCTTTTTCCGAAATCAGTTGGAAGAAAACGGAAGAATTTCTAAAGCCCCGGGTTCAGAATCGGGAATTGGAAACTAAAACAGAGGATAAAACAGTTGCGGTTAGCGGCATAATAACAAACAATAATCCATTCCCGCTTTCTAAAATTAAAATCGCCGCTTTTCTGATTTCGCCGAGTAATATTTTTATCAGCGCTTCCAAAACCGAGCTGGAAGATATTGTTGCTTACGGAGAAAAATCGTTTAAGATTATTTTTCCCAAAAACGTTTCTTTAATTTCCGCCGTTTCTCAACCCTCTTTATTTAATTTGAATTTAGCCGATCCGAATAAAACGAAAATTTATGTCGAATCAATTCGATAGGCCTTATAACCCGCAAGAAGTGGAAGAAGAAATTTATCAACTTTGGGAAAAGTCCGGTTATTTTAACCCCGACAATTTACCGGTTAAAGGTCAAGGGTCAAAGGTTAAATGTTTTTCCATTACCGTGCCTCCGCCCAATGTTACGGGTTCGCTTCATATGGGGCACGCGTTAAATGCCGTTATTCAGGATATTTTAATTCGTAAAAAGCGAATGGAAGGATACAAAACTCTTTGGCTGCCGGGCACCGATCATGCCGGTATTGCCACTCAAAATGTCGTTGAAAAAGAATTGAAAAAAGAAGGAATTACCCGCCACGATCTTGGCAAAGAAAAATTTCTTGAGCGCGTTTGGCAATGGAAAGAAAAATATGGAGACGTTATTCTTAATCAATTTAAAAAACTTGGGAGTTCAATGGATTGGTCTCGGACGCGGTTTACTATGGATGACGGTTATAGTAAAGCGGTTAAAGAGGCCTTTTCCCATTATTATAAAAAGGGCTGGATTTATCAGGCGGAACGGGTGATTAATTGGTGTTTTCGTTGCGGCAGTTCTCTTTCTGATCTTGAAATTGAATATAAGGAGGAAAAGGGAACATTTTATTATATTAAATATCCGCTTAAAGAAAGTTCGGAATTCATTATTGTGGCGACCGTAAGACCGGAAACAATGTTGGGCGATGCCGCAATAGCAATTAATCCCAAAGACGATCGTTATAAAAATTTAGTCGGGAGAAAAGCGATTTTGCCGATTATGAATAGGGAAATCCCGATTATTGCCGATAAATTTATTGATATGAAATTCGGTACCGGCGCCGTAAAAGTGACTCCGGCTCATGATGCCGCTGACGCGGAAATGGGGGAACGGCATAATTTGCCGATATATAAAATTATCGGGCTAAATGGGAGAATGACTAAGGAAGCGGGTTTGATTTGTGAGGGATTAAAAATTAACGAGTGTCGTTTGAAAATAATAGAGGAGCTTAAGAGGCAAAATATTTTAACGAAAGAAGAGCCGTATCAACACAATGTCGCTCATTGTTATCGCTGTAACGCCGTTATTGAACCGATTCCCAGTTTACAATGGTTTTTAAAAATGGATGAATTAGCAAAAATAGCGATTAAGACCGTAAAATCCGGTAAAATAAAATTTCATCCCAAGCGTTGGGAAAAAATTTATTTTGATTGGCTGAAAAACATAAAAGATTGGTGCATTTCCCGTCAAATTTGGTGGGGGCATAAAATTCCCATAGACGGTGTTGACGATGTTTTAGACACTTGGTTTTCTTCCGCTCTTTGGCCGCTCGCGACGCTTGGCTGGCCTCAAAAAACAAAAGATTTAGAACAATTTTATCCGACTCAAACGCTTTCAACCGCCAGAGATATTATCAATTTATGGGTGGGGCGGATGATTTTTTCCGGTTTGGAATTTACCGGCAAAGAACCGTTTAAAGATGTCGTAATTCACGCCACTATTTTAACGAAAGACGGTAAAAGAATGTCCAAGTCGCTTGGCACGGGCATTGATCCGATGGATTTGATTTTCCGATATGGAGCCGATGCCACTCGATTTGGCTTGATTTGGCAGGCGATGGGCAATCAGGATATTCATTGGTCCGAAGAACATGTGGTTGCCGGACGAAAATTTTGCAATAAAATATGGAACGCCAGCCGTTTTGTGTTATTACAAGGAGGGGGATTTAAAACTCCAAAGCCAAATTCTAAAAAATTAACAGTTGTTGATAAAAAAATATTAATGCAATTTCAAAAAACCAAAAAAGCCGCTGAAAAAGATATTGATAATTTTCATTTCGGACAGGCGCTTCATAAAATTTATGATTTTTTCTGGCGCGATTTTTGCGATGTTTATCTTGAAAAATCAAAAGAACAGCTGTCAAAAAAAGCGAACAAATTACAAACTCAAAAAATTCTTTCTTATGTCCTTTTTGGATCATTGAAACTTCTTCATCCATTTATGCCGTTTATTACCGAAGAAATCTGGCAAAATCTACCCATTAAAGATAAAGGGTTTTTGATGATTGAAAAATGGTAAATACCACTCTTATTTTCGCAATAATCTTAGGCCTTATTCCTTCTTTTGCTTGGCTTATTTTCTTTTTGCGCGAAGATGCCCACCCGGAACCGAAGAAAATGATTATTAAAGTTTTTTTGGCGGGCGCTCTTATTTCTTTGTTGACGGCGATTTTCCAAATTTATTTTCAAAAAATTCTTAATGTCTTTAATTTTGTCCAATATACGGTCGTTTCTTTTTTGATTTTAGCAACCATTGAAGAAGCTTTTAAATTTTTGGCGGCTTACGCTTCAGCCGGTGGCAGCAAATATTTTGACGAACCAATGGACGCGATGATTTATATGGTGACGGCGTCTTTGGGTTTTGCGGCCGCGGAAAATATTTTTGTAGTTTTAGACGCGATATTTAATAATGGCGCGGCAATACAAGGGATCTTTGGCATAATCGTTTTTCGCTTTGTCGGTGCCACCTTACTTCATGCTTTAAGCTCGTCAATAGTGGGTTATTTCTGGGCAAAAGGCATTATTTTGGTTGTTCATCGCCCGCAGTTTATCATTTACGGCTTGTTGATGGCCTCTCTCTTGCATGGTATTTTTAATTATCTTATACTTTTATTTAACGCGGCGCTGATATATCCGACAGTATTTTTAATAATAATAGCTCTATTTGTTTTTTGGGATTTTGAGAAATTAAAAAGCGGTCGCAAATAATCAATATTAAACGAATATTTTTATGGAAGACAAAGAATTTTTTGAAAAATTAGCCGATGTTGATTTTGAAAATTCGGAAGAACAGCCGGTGAAAACGGAGGTCAAAGAAAAAAAGAACAACGGTAAAAATAAAAACGATAAAAAAGTTGCGGAGGAGGGAATTGAGTTAAGTGAATCCGAAGAAAAAGAGCTGGAAATTTTTGAAGGTCCGGAAGGCCAATTGACGGTTGATGTTTATCAAACACCAACGAATATTATAATTGAATCGGCGGTTGCCGGCGTTGACCCGGAAAATATTGATATTTCGGTAAGCCCGGACGCGGTAGTAATCAAAGGCAAGCGCCATAAAGATGAAATTGTGATGGAAAAGGATTATCTCTACCAGGAGTGTTTTTGGGGGAGATTTTCCCGTTCAATTATCTTGCCACAAGAAGTTGATTCGGACAAAGCGCACGCTTCCATAAAAAACGGCGTTATAAAAATCATTCTTCCGAAAATCAATCGCCAAAAAGCGAAGAAAATCAAAGTGAAATTTGATTAAAATTTTATTTTTTGAATTTGCGGATAAAAAGAGAGGCGATAAAGATAATAGAACTTATTAAAACAAATATCGGTCCCGGGGACAGGTTATTGACGAAAGAAATATAAATTCCTAAAGCCGCCGATAAAACTCCGAAAATTACGCTTAGCGCCATAAATGAAGACAAACTCCGGGAAATATTTTTTGCCGAAGCCGCCGGAATAATCACCAAAGAACCCATAAGTAACGCCCCCGTAAAACGGATTCCCAGAGCCACTATTAAGGCGAAAATCATCAAGTAGGCGAATTCCAGGCGCCTATTTTTTACGCCAACGGAATAAGATAATTCTTCCGAAACCATACTCAAGGCCAGTTTTTTGCGAATTGCCAGAATAACGATGATTAGAAAGGATGAGAGTAAAATTGACGCCAGAGACTCTTGCCAGCTTAATTTGTAAATATTACCCAATAGCGCCTCAAGCAATTCATGTTCAGGAGTTAGAACTGCGCCCAAGGCCAAAGATGCGGCGAAAAACACGCCAACAATGGTTTCAACGGATAATTTGCTGCGGTATTGGAGCAGCCAGATGCCGGTTGTCGCTCCGATTAAAAAAAATAAAGCTCCCAAAAACGGATTAAAATTAAAAAGCAATCCCAAAGCCAAGCCGGGAAGCGCTACATGGCTTAACGCGTCGCCGACCAAAGCCATTCTTTTTAAAATGGCAAAACAGCCAAGCAGGCCGGCGGCGGCTGAAACGAAAACAGCGACTAAAAGCGGTTGGATTAGTTCAATCATTGGTGTTTATGCGCGTAAAATCCCTTTTCTCCTCCGTAAAGTTTTTGTAATTGGTCGGAAGTTAAAATTTCTTTTGGTTCTCCAAAACAAATGTTTTTTCTATTTAAACATAAAACTTTTTCAGCATAGCGATAAACGATATTTAAATCGTGGGAAACCAGAATTATTGCCATTCCGCTGTTTTGCAAATCATAAATCATTTTATAAATCGATTCCTGCCCGCTGATGTCGATGTCGGCGGTCGGTTCGTCAAAAAGTAGAATGTCTGGATTTCCTAAAGCCGCCCAAGCCACTAAAATCCGTTGCCTTTGACCGACCGAAATTTCGCCAAGCCCGGATTTTAAAATTTTCTCGCTAAGTTGAACGAGTTTCATGGCGTTTTTTATTTTTGCTTCGTCAATTTTTGAATTATGGAGATAAAAAAATTCTTCAACGGTCAGCGGTATATCGGTTTCAATGTCCATTCGTTGGGGGACATAACCGATTTTGACATTTTTTTGCCAATTGATTTCGCCGGAATAATCGGTTAATCCCAAAAGAGACCTTAGAAGAATTGTTTTCCCGGCGCCGTTTGGCCCGATAATCGCCAAAACATCGCCTTTATTAACTTCAAAACCGATATTGTCTAAAACTTTCACTCCTCCCAGCTCCACGCTTAAATTTTTAACTTCAAGAATCGCCATTGAATAATTATATCTTAAAACATTGAAAAAATAAAACATTTTTGTTAATATTTTTGTTATTCCCCGGTAGCTCAGTGGTAGAGCGACTCCCTGTTAAGGAGATGGTCGTAGGTTCGAAT
>CAZLYJ010000028.1:0-4810 GCA_964563845.1 uncultured Candidatus Saccharibacteria bacterium
GAAATAATATCTAAAATTTTATCAAAATGTTTTGACTGGGCTTTGGCGTAATAACCGGTGTATTCCAAGCTGGTAAAAGCGTTAGGAATCGCGCCGAGGCCATCCAATTCCGAGGCAATATCAATGGTTTTTGGCCTCTTTTTCGTGCCCTTAAAACACATATGTTCCAAAAAATGGGAAATACCGTTGATTTCTTTAGTTTCATATTTTGAACCGGCTTCAACTAAAATCAAAATCGTCGCCGTTAAGCTGTCCTGCTTGGGAACAGTTATAATCCGCAAACCATTATCTAAGGTAATTTTATTGAATTTTTCCATAAATATTATTGCTCAATTCCGAAATTTTTATTCTCTCCTGTTTCATCGTATCGCGATCGCGAATGGTCACCGTATCGTCTTCTAATGTTTGAAAATCTATCGCTACACAATATGGCGTGCCGATTTCGTCCTGTCTTCTATATCTTTTACCGATATTACCGTTATCGTCAAACTCGCACATAAAATTCCCCCTAATCGAATTAAAAATTTCTCGCGCTTTTTTCACCAATTCCGGTTTATTTTTTAATAATGGAAAAACCGCGGCTTTTATCGGAGCCAATCGCTTGTCAATTTTAAGTACAGTGCGGATTTCGCCATTAATTTCTTCTTCAACATAAGCATTATCAATAAACATTAAAAATAATCTATTTAATCCGACAGATGTTTCCATAATGTGCGGAATAAATTTTTCTTTTGTTTCTTCATTAAAATATGACAAATCAACGCCGGAATATTTTGAATGTTGGGATAAATCCCAATCGCCTCTCGCATGAATTCCTTCAACTTCTTTAAATCCGCCCAAAGACTGAAAATTAAATTCAATATCATAAGCATCGGAAGCGTAATGCGCCAATTTTTCGTGTTTATGCCATCTGATTTTATTTTCCGGAATTCCATATTCTAAATACCATTGCCATCTTTCTTTTTTCCACTCTTCATATTTGCTTTTCATATCATTGGGATGCAAAAAATATTGCATTTCCATCTGTTCAAACTCGCGAGTGCGGAAAATAAATTGACGGGCGACAATTTCATTCCTGAACGCCTTGCCAACCTGCGCAATGCCAAAAGGCAATTTAGGATGCAAAGAATCAATCATATTTTTATATTCAAGATAAATACCACCACAAGTTTCGGGCCGCAAATATGACACATTTTCCTCGGACATTTCTTCCGTGGGAGAACCTAAATTTGATTTAGCCATTAAAGAAAATACTTTAGCTTGAGTCAAATCGGCAGATCCGCAACTGGCGCATTTTAATTTTTTCTCCACCCTTAATTTATCAAGCTCTTGATTTATATATTCTATTGTCGCTTTATCGGCGCTTATTCCAAATTCTTCAAGCAAATGGTCGGCGCGCATACGATTTTTACATTTTTTGCAATCAACTTGCGGATCGTTAAATCCTCCGACATGACCCGATGCCACCCAAGTTTTTGGATGCATAAAAATCGCGCTATCTAAGCCATAAACATCATCGCGAAGCTGAACCATTTGTTTCCACCAAACAGCCTGAATGTTATTTTTTAACAAAATGCCATAATGGCCATAATCATAAATAGCGGAAAATCCGCCGTAAATTTCCGATGACGGATAAACAAATCCTCGTCTCTTACATAATGAAACTATCTTATCTAAATTAGTCATAAAAATTATTGTATTACTTCCCCCATCTGCGGATTAAATCCACCGTCTTTGAGAAAATCCGTTGCCAATGCCTCGGCAACACTGTTTAATTCCGCGCCGACAAACTCATCAACGGCGCTTATTGAAGATTGGCCGACAAGCGGCATTTTTTGTCCAACTTGAGTAATATTTGGCAACGCTTCAATTTGGAAAACCGCTTCCATTGCCTTTCCGACAATTCCTTTAGTGGCTAAAATTTTTGGTATTAACCAACTAACTTCTTGCGTTCTTTCATTATACTGTGGCGTTACCTCAATACTACTTTTGACAATGCCCGTAAATTTAACGCCCGGCGCCAAATAAGCTTTTACCACAGCGTCCTTAACGTCTGTGGCATAATTTTTAATAATCCAATGAACCGTAAAATTCGTCGGGTTATTGACCTTAAGCGGCAATTGCCCTTTATTGATAATGCCCGTAGCGTCGCGGAAATAAACATAAGATTCTAAAGAAATTTGTCCCCTCACTTTTGTTTTTAAGGAAGCCAAACCAATTGTTTTATCCGATGCCACGCCATGAGGCACCATCGGCGAAGAAATTTCCCCCTCAACATTCAAAATAAAATTTTTATCCGAAAGCCTTGAAATCGGATAATTTTCTTTTGTTTTAATTTCAAAAACTGCGCTGCCGCTTTCTCCGGACCCAAGCAAACGCAATTGGGAGATATTTGAAGCGTTCCAGGTAAGCGTATTATTACGAGAATTAAAAGCCGCTTCCGATTTTAAACTTGAAAAATCAAACATTTCGCCATTGAGTTTGGCTTTTATAATAACGTCGTTTAATCCAATATCGGTATTATTGGCATAAATAAGTTCATATTTCAAAATATCGGCCGGGAAAGCGGAATAATCCGTTGAATTATTTAAATTTATTTTTAATGACAAAGGAGAAGGGGCGATGCTTAAATTAGCCGTTTTTTCTCCAATCAAATATGTCTTATCCGCGTAATTGGCTTTAATTTGCGATTTTATGTCGAAAAAAGATCCTTCATCTCCAATTATCGCGCCGGAAATAGAAAGCGTTCCGTTTTTCCCTTTTGGCAGATTCCCAATTACCAAAGAATTACCGGACAATTTAAGGCCTTCTGAAACCGATTTCTTTAAAATAAAACCTCGCGGGAAAGTTAAATCCATTTGAACGCCGGAAAAATCGAATTCTGAAATATTGACGTAATTGGCGACGATTTCGAATTCTTCGTTATTAAAAATTTTTTCCGGAGAACCTAAATCAATTTTTATGCCGGCCTCTTTCGCCGACACTTCCACGCTCTGGGATTTTTCAAATCGAGTTTTCAAAGTTGACGAATAATTCACCGAAATATTGAAATTTTTAATTGTCGGCGAGTCCCCGAAAATCAAAATCGGGATTTTATTTTGAAACCCGCTTGACGATTCAATAACCCCAATCTCTCTAATAATGACGCGCTTGTTTGAATTATCCCCTAAAACCGAAGTGTTTTCCGGTAAAAAAATAGAAAGAGTCGCGTTCCCTAAAACATTTTTAGAATTATTGTTAAAATTAACCGCAATATCAAAAGGAACTCCTGTCATTATTTCTTTCGGAGCCAAAACCGAAAGCGTTATTTCAGAATCCGTTGAAAGATATTGATAAATATAAAAACCGCTTATCCCGATAAGGATAATCATTGCCGCCATAAGCAACCAGAACGCCTTTATCCCCCAGCGGCTGACTTTGGAAAAATAAATCTGCCAGCGGTTTTTATTTTCGTTATCCGCGTCGCGCCAGTCGGAATTGTTAATATTTTTAGAATCTTCCGTCATCTATATCGATATTACCTCATTTTTAGGGATTTTTAAACCACTATCTCCCTTATTAATAATCAAAGCTTCTGTAAAATGTTCCATCATTGACAAAATTAAAATTACGATTATACTATAGCGTATAGAATCAAAGCTCCGAAAGGGGCTTTTTTATATGAATACCATGAATACCGTCAATAAATACATTATGCTTTTGTTTATTGTTTTGGCAATTGCCGCTTCTTTTGCCCATTCCGCGCTTTCAAACGCCAACAGCGCGGCTGTTGATTACGGTTCATCAAATATTCAAGACGCCGTTATCGCCCAAAGCCCCATTATTATCCCCATAAACAAAAAAAGCGCTTCTCCGACTAAGGTTTTGAAATTTTGGATAACCGCTTATTCCAGCACGATTGACCAGACTGACGATTCGCCGTTTATTACCGCTTCCGGCAGTTATGTCAGAGAAGGAGTGGCGGCGGCGAATATCTTGCCATTCGGCACAAAATTC
The DNA here is from genome assembly GCA_964563845.1 of uncultured Candidatus Saccharibacteria bacterium. Classification (GTDB taxonomy): domain Bacteria; phylum Patescibacteriota; class Minisyncoccia; order UBA6257; family UBA9933; genus JBBTVE01. The sequence goes on from CAZLYJ010000028.1 coordinate 3,997, forward strand.
AAATTACCGGAAATTTTCGGCGACCAAATTTTTGTTATTGAGGACAGAATGCATTCACGATACCAAAACCGCATTGACATCTGGTTTGCCGACCGAGGAGAAGCTACGGATTTCGGCAAAAAATGGACTAAAGTGGAAATTCTCTAACCCTTCGAACATCTTAGGGTTGCAACTTTACCGCCAAACTGAACTCTCCTCTTAAAAGTTTTTTATCATCGGCGAATTTTTTCAAGAGTTCTTCGGGAAAATCCAAAAAATAATTTTCAAAAATCTTAGTCATTTCCTTAGCGATAAAAACTTGGCTTTTAGGAAAATTTTCTTTAAGAATTTCCAGGGTTTTTATTAACCGATACGGCGATTCATAAAAAACGATTGTTTCTCCTTTTTGAAAATATTCGTTAAAAATTTTCAGCTTGTCCCCTTTTTTCTTGGGCAGGAAACCCAAAAAATGAAATTCTTTTTCTATAATTCCGCAAACGCTGATTATTGAAGCCAAAGCTGACGGTCCGGGAATAACTCTTATCTCTATCCCTCTTTTATGGCATTCCAAAGCCAAATCTTTGCCCGGATCGGAAATTGCCGGCGTTCCCGAATTGACTAAAAACGCCACTTTTTGCTTACAAATAACATCCATCAATTCTTCCGTCGGCCAGCGGTATCTTGTGATTCTTTTTCTCGGAAGATTAAAATGGGAAAAAATTTTTAAACTCTGGCGCGGATTTTCCGTTAAAATCAAATCCGCCTCTTTTAAGGTTTCCAAAGCCCTGAATGAAATGTCTTTTAAATTGCCTATCGGCGTGCCGACTATAAAAAG
>CAZLYJ010000028.1:4910-6272 GCA_964563845.1 uncultured Candidatus Saccharibacteria bacterium
TAATTTAAGCCCGCGCTTTTCCGCTTCTTTTTTTATAAAAAATTTCAGCTTTTCTCCGTCAAGATTCGCGAATTCCTGAAATGAAACCGGTTGTTCGAGCAAAAAAGCGAATTTTTTATTGGGATTTTTCCCTCCAAAAATAACAATCGTAAAATCTTTATCGTGAAGATTGGCTTTTAAAAACTCAATCGTCTTTTTTTCGTTTTCATCGGCGAATTCAAACAAACCGGCCACAATCGCTAATTTCTCTTTTTCAAAAATCGAACGATTTCGGGCAAACTCTTTAAGACGCAAAAATTCATCGTCCGATTGGTTCGCCCGAGAACTATCCAATTCAAATTTTTCGCAAGTCAAATGCTTTTGGCCGTATTGACCGACGATTTCATTCAATTTTTTCCGCTGCCGATAAGAATCGGAGCCGTAAAGAAAAATAATCATTTTTGACACTTTGAACAATAATGCGCGCTTCGTCCTCCAATTTTAACTCTTTTTATCGGCATTTTACACCTTTGACACGGTTCGCCTTCGCGCTGATAAACTTTTTTTATTTCAGCATAACCGCCGGCTTTGCCCGCCGTATCCCGATAATCGCCGATGGAAGTGCCGCGAAGTTTTACGGCTTTTTTAAGGATAATCTTCATCGCCGAATAAATGGCTTTAAGCTCTTTAATTTTTAATTGATTAGCTGATTTAAATGGATTGATTTTCGCCGTCCATAAAATTTCATCGGAATAAATATTACCAATGCCGGCAATTATTTCTTGATTCATTAAAACTTGCTTAATCTTGCCTTTTTTTAAATTCATTAAACTCATAAACTTATCAACCGTAAAATTCTTATCTAACGGCTCTGACCCCAATTCCGTCAAATCCGGCAATTTCTCAACTTCTTCTTTTGAACCAAACAATACTTTGGCGAATTTCCTCAAATCCGAAAGCGCCAATTGCCAGCCGTTATCCAAATAAAAAATCAGATGAATATAATCATTCACTTTTTCTTGTAATAGCCCTTTTAATAGAGAAACCGCTTTGCCATTTGCTATTTGCCACTTGCCATAGAGTAAATGCCCCGTTAATTTTTGATGAACCAATAAAAGTTTATCTCCGGTTAAATAAATAAGTATATTTTTCCCCCGCCTTTTAATTTCAATGATTTTAAGTCCTTTGATTTTTTTCTCAAATTCCGTTGGCTTCGGCTTTTTAATTAATTTTGGCGCGTCAAACCAAACGCCGATGATTTTTCGGCCGATGATTTTTTTATTTAAGTCGGAAACAATCGTTTGAACTTCTGGAAGTTCTGGCATATCACCTCGGTAACACCTCCATCCTTCTCGGCCTTAATAGTTCCACCGTCGTGGCATC
>CAZLYJ010000029.1:0-2516 GCA_964563845.1 uncultured Candidatus Saccharibacteria bacterium
TAAGCTCGGCATATTCCAGCGCCTTGGGTTATCAACAGATTCTTTCCGAAGTTGAACCGCCAAAATCGCAAGGAGGCGGCGGTTGCGGCGTATAAAGGTCGAGATGAATAATTTTATATTAACCGACTAATATGATGGGATATTACGGAGAGTTTGGGCTTGGTTTTGGCTGGATTTTTATGGTTTTGTTTTGGGTATTGATTATCGCCGGCATCGTTGTTTTGATAAAATGGCTAATAGATCAAGGCAAAAAAGGCGAAAGTAAGTCCGCTTTAGACATTCTTAAAGAACGCTATGCCAAAAGCGAAATTGACAAAAAAGAATTTGAAGAAAAGAAGAAAGAGTTGAGCTAATGTCTTTAAGCACGGTAATTGTGGCGTTAAACGCTTTGACTTTAAAGCGGATAAATTTAGGGAAATAAAACACCCCGAGAAAAAAAATTCTCGGGGTTTTGAGTTAAATAGGAAGATAGATCTTGAAAATCGTTCTTTTTTTACGGCTTTCGGCAATAATATCGCCGTCGTGGGATTGGATTATCATTTTAACGTTTGATAATCCGAGTCCGCTACCGCTTGATTTAGTGGTGAAAAACGGATCAAAGATTTCAGTCAAAATCTCCGGCATAATTTCTTCGCCATCATTTGTTATGGTAATCAAAAGGCGTTTTATTCGTCCCTTGATTTTTGTCCTGACCCAAACGTTTTTTGCTCCTGCTTCTCGAGCGTTTCTGATAAAATCGTTCAGACAAGCAGTAATTAAGTCTTTATCAAGACAAACAGTTGAATTATGGCTGTCCGGACGAAAATGAAGCTTTACGGTTTTGTGATAAGCCATTGCAAGGCCTTCAATTGATTCTTGTAAAAACTTATTGGCGTTATAATTTTCGAAGCGAAGTTTGTTGGGTGAAAAACAGGAGAAATTGAGAATATTTTCCATCGCCCCCTCCAACCTTTTTACTTCTTTTGTTATCCAAGAGGTTGTTTCCGTTAATTTCTCCTTATATAAACAACCGTTTAAATCAGCTTCTTTTGCTATTTTAGCCAAGCGTTCGGCAAACCCGCTGATAATGACAGCGGCGTTTCTGACTATATGCGCCATCTGCGCTGAATTTTTCCCCAGCACGTGCAATCTTTCCCGTCGCCGGAATTCCTCTTCCTTTTTTGATCTTTCGTAAGAACTCCCCATGGCCGCGCCCACTATCCCACTGATTTCTTTTATGATTTCAGCGTTTTTTATGGAATCTTTAACGGTAAAATCAAAGACCATTACTCCCAATGGTTCTTCTTTGTAAAAAAGGGGAGAAAAAATAATTGATTGAACAAGATGACATTCAATCAATGGTTTTAAATATTGCGTCCTTAAATTACTGCGGGGGTTAGTGATTATCACAATCTTTTTATTGTGATTCATAATCTCTTCCAAAAAATCAGCGCCGTATTCTGGCACTATTTTTTGGTTGATGCCGTGGTGCTCTTTCGGATAACCGGCTTTAAGAACCAATTCCTTTCTTTTGTTGCGGATAATGATGCAACATTTTGCCGCTTCAGCAATCGCAGCGCCTTTTTCAACAGCTATTTCTAACACTGTTTTGTAGTCAGCGCTTATTAATTGTTGAGCTAAATCAATAACCTGTCTCTCTTTTTCCATTATTATCCTCCAGAGTTTTTAAGTTTTTAAAGTGCGAAAATGATTTATAAATATATCTCAATTTCATTAAACTGTCAAGATTAATGGGGGATTGTGTTTAATTTAAGATTTTGTTAAAATATAAAATATGGATATTAAAATTAAAAATGCTTTAAATATCGCGATTATTATCGTCTTATTGACTTCCGCTTACGCGGTGATTAGTTATGTTAATTCCTACGCTAGTTCAATAGAGCCCTCAGCTTTTCGCAGTTTTTCAGTAAGCGGCGAGGGGAAAATAACGGCCATTCCCGATGTAGCGAGTTTTACTTTTAGCGTGATTACGGAAGGGGGCAAAGACATCGCCAATTTGCAGAAGGATAACACGAAGAAAGTAAATGAAATTATCGCCTTTGTAAAATCCAGCGGCGTTGAAGTTAAAGACATTAAAACTCGAAATTATAATCTTGAGCCGCGTTATCAATATTTTAATTGTCCGGTGCCGATTTCAGACGGTCGCAAACCTTGTCCGTTGCCGGAGATCGTTGGTTACACGATAAGACAAACAGTTGAAGTTAAAATCAGAGATTTTGATAAGATTGGCGATGTGTTGGCTGGAACAGTAGAAAAAGGATCCAATTCAGTTTCCGAACTTTCTTTTACGATTGACGACTTAGATAAAGTTAAAAATCAGGCAAGAGAAGAGGCGATTGCCAAGGCCAAAGAAAAAGCAATTTCCATTGCCAAAACCGGCGGCTTTCGTTTAGGAAAATTACTCTCAATTGATGAGAACGGCTATACGCCTTTTATGGATTATGGTTATCAGACAATGGTGAAAAGCGCTGAAAGTTTGCCTTCTCCGACTATTGAGCCGGGCTCACAGGAAATAG
>CAZLYJ010000029.1:2616-6080 GCA_964563845.1 uncultured Candidatus Saccharibacteria bacterium
AAAAGCGCTGAAAGTTTGCCTTCTCCGACTATTGAGCCGGGCTCACAGGAAATAGTTGTTAATATTGTTTTAAGATATGAAATCAGGTAAAATATAGTATATGAAAAAAATAAACATTTTATTGGCGGTCATTTTAATTAGCGGCGTGATTTTGAGCTTAGGAGGCGTAATTTTAGTTTCTCAAGCGCAGTCAAAGCCAATGTCAAGAAAAATCGTGGTTTTTAAATCCGGCGTTGACGAACAGACAAAAGAGGTCTTAATCAAAAAATCTGGCGTTGAAAAAATTAAAGACCTTCGATTGGTTAATGGCAGAGTTGTCTTGTTAACAATAGAAGCTGAAAAATCCCTGGCTCGTCACAAAGATATTTTAAGAATTGAAGATGATGTGGTGGTTTTTATTCCACCTTTGGAAAATTCGGTAAATAGCATTCGCTCTTTCAAACGAGCGGCTTTTATTCAGCCGGCACAAGTTTTATCTTGGGGAATTGATCGGATTGACGCGGAAAAAGTTTGGGCAACCAGCACGGCTGATACGATTAAGGTGGCGATTATTGACACCGGTATTGATAGAACTCATCGGGATTTAATTGATAATCTTAAAGGCGGTTTTAGCGCGGTTGGGTATACGACTTCGTTCAATGACGATAACGGGCACGGCACGCATGTGGCTGGCATTGTTGGAGCAATTGATAATACCATTGGCGTTATCGGTGTTGGTCCGAAAATTGATTTATACGCTGTCAAGGTTTTGGATCGCCGAGGTTCGGGTTATCTTTCCGACGTGATTGAAGGTCTTGATTGGGCGATTGCCAATAATATGCAGGTTATTAATATGAGTTTGGGAACAACTGTGAATACTCCTTCTTTTTGGGAAGCAATTCAAAGAGTAAACTCGGCCGGTATTACACAGGTGGCGGCAGCCGGAAATTCCGGTGGTAGCGTTAATTATCCGGCGGCTTATTTAGAAGTAATCGCGGTTTCCGCCACAGATATTTATGACAATGTTCCTTCTTGGTCATCTCGCGGTTCGGAAGTTGATTTGTCCGCTCCCGGAGTTTCAATTTATTCAACTTATAAAGGCGGCAAATATAAAACTTTAAGTGGCACCTCAATGGCGGCGCCTCATGTGGCTGGCGTAGCGGCTTTGGTTATAGATAAAAAAACTTGCGATTATGATTTAGACGGGATTTGTTCTCCTGCTGAAGTTCAACAGCGATTGGAAGCAACGGCTGAAGATTTAGGAGCAACCGGCAGGGATAATCTTTACGGGTTTGGTTTAATTGACACTGAAAAAGCAATAACACCGTAATTTTTTTGAAAGGTCGCGGGAAATATTATTTTATGAATATGCAACTTAATTCCAAAGCTTTAGGGTTGACGTTAGCGATTATAGCCGGCGCTTGGTGGTTTTTAATGATGAGTTTTTCGCTTTTAACCGGTATCGGCGATATGACGGTGATGATGGTCGGCGGTTTTCATCCGTTTTTCAGCTATTCCTGGGGCGGTATGATAATTATAGTAATTGAACATCTGATTGGCGGATTTGTTTTCGGTTGGGTTTTCGGATGGCTTTATAATAAAATGTTAAACCGATAGAAATTATTGGCACACAAAAAAACGCCTTGAGGCGTTTTTTTGTGTGTGAGTGCCCGGGGTGGGACTCGAACCCACAAGCCCTTTCGAGCCAAGGATTTTAAGTCCTTTGCGTATGCCATTCCGCCACCCGGGCAATGAGGCCTGGGGGAGAATTGAACTCCCGTATAAGAGTTTTGCAGACTCTCGCCTTACCACTTGGCTACCAGGCCCTAAATATATTTTATGGTTTTATTTATTCCAAATCAATCGGTCTTTTTCGTTTATGGTAATGTCGGATTCAAATATTAGTCCGAACTCTTGCCCTTCTTTGGCTTCATTAATTTCAGTTTTTTGATGTTTTAAGTTTAATATTTTTCCCGTTCCGATCTCTTCGTTATTTCTTACGATTTTTAAGCGAATATTATTTTTAATCGCGCCGGAAACCACTCGGCCGCCAATCAATTGTTTTTTGCCTTTTTGATTAAAAATTTTTAGAATTTCAATTTCTCCCAGAGGTAACGGTTTTTCTTTTAATTTAATTTCATTTTCTATCGCTTCAATTAATTCATAGATAATTTCCGAAACGATGATTTTAACGCTTTGAACTTTTGCTAAATTTTCGGCGATTTTGTTAATTTTGGTTTTAAAGCCGATAATAACGGCATTGGTCGGCGTGGCCGCTTTAATGTCACCGTCGGTAATTTCGCCGACAGATTCGCTTAAAATATTGAAATTGGCGTTTTTATATTTCAAGTTTTTAATTATTCCGGACAAGGCCTCAAGCGAGCCCGCGACATCGGCTTTAATAATAAGATTAAGAGATAGCGCTCGATCAATCGTTTGTTTTTCCGGTTTGATTTCTATTTTTGGTGAAACAGAATTTGCCAAATTAACGTCTCCGCTTGTGAATTCTTCTCCCACTTGCGGTAAATTGTCAAAACCGGATATTAAAACCGGACTTGAGGGGATGAGTTTTTCAACGCGATTTCCCAAAAAATCTTCCAAAACTTTTATTTTGCCGGCGACCGTCGGGGTGGAAATAAAATCGCCGATTTTCAACGCGCCGTTTTTAACTATTGCCGAAATAACAATGCCTTTTTGGGGATTGGTTTTAGCTTCAATAATTATGCCGCTGGCTTTGGCTTTCGGATCATAGGTTAAATTTTCCATTTCCGCGGTCAATAAAATTAAATCTAAAAGTTCATTAACTCCCTGTCCTATTTTAGCGGAAATTGCCTGCCAAGAAATATGACCTCCATAACCCTCGAGCAGAACGCCATTGGCCATTAAATCATTTTTTGTTTTTTCAATATCCGTGTTGGGTTTGTCAATTTTATTGATTGCCACGACAAACGGCGTTTTTGTTGAATTTAAAATATCAATAGATTCTTTAGTTTGTGGTTTGACGCCGTCATCTGCCGCCACAACTAAAATCGCCAAATCCGCCACTTTGGCTCCTCTTTCGCGCATTTTAAAAAACGCTTCATGTCCCGGTGTGTCGATGAAGGTGATTTTTTTGTCATTATGAATAATTTCGTAAGCTCCGGTTGATTGAGTAATGCCGCCAGCTTCCTTTGCCGCTACATTGGTTTTTCTAATATAATCCAGAAGAGTTGTTTTCCCATGGTCAACGTGCCCTATTATTACTACGATTGGCGGTCTAGGCATTAAATTTTTATTTTGATTTTTTTCCATAATCGTATAATCTTGTAAAATTATCAGAAATATTGGATAATTACAAGGATTTTTTGGAGGAGTCGCATAGTGGTCTAGTGCGACACGGTGCTAACGTGTTAACCTCGAAAGGGGTTCGTGGGTTCAAATCCCACCTCCTCCGCAGGGAAATTTCGCTTTATTTGCCAAATGGTTGATATCCCAAAAATTAAAAA
>CAZLYJ010000030.1:0-5621 GCA_964563845.1 uncultured Candidatus Saccharibacteria bacterium
AACCCCCAACCTTTGCTTTACAAAAGCACTGCTCTGCCATTGAGCTACTCCGGCAGCGCAAAATAATATTAACTTTTCTTTGCCAATCTTTCAAGGTCTTCTAGCATTTTTTTTCCTTCGCCTTTTTCAAAATATTCCCTAGCCGGTTTTAATAATTCAATCAAATGTTCCGCGACAAAATTTTTCAAATCCACCGGATGAAGCTCTTTATTCTTAAATATTTCTTTTAATTCGTCAATGTTTTTAATTTCTAAATTTCCTCCGTGCTCGGACTTTCGTTCTATCACTATTTTTTCTTTAAACGGGAAAATCAGATATTCCGCCCAATCAATAATCGGATTAAGACCGATTTCGCCTTCCGGACAAAAAGCTTTTTTGATCTTTCGCCTGATATCGTCTTCGCTGTCATGGATAAAAATCGCGCTATCCGGCTTGGATTTGCTCATTTTGAATTCCTCCCAAATTTCCGGCGTTTCTTTTTTTGAAGGCAAGGGTGAAACCGACGGTTTCCCTAATCCCAAAAGCAAATGATGATGAATTGCCACCGGCTTGATAATTTCGTTATCTATTTTAAGCGGAGAAAAATTTAATTGTTTTGCCACATCGCGAGCAATGACATGAGCCTTTCTTTGATCCAGTCCCGCTTGATTAAAATGAAATCCGCCGGAAAATATGTCCGCCACTTGCATTGCCGGATAAATCAATTTGGCAAAATCAACTTCTTCTCCTTCTTTGCGTCCTAAAATAGTAATGCTTCTTTTCATCCGGCTTAAACTCGTATTCTTGCTTACTTCCAAAACCGTCTGCCAATACAAATCGTTGTTATGATAAAAATCCGAAGCCAAAATAAAATTCAAATCTTTTGGATTACCACCAAGGCACCGATAAGCGATTGAAAGCCCTTCCTTAAAATAGCCAACCGCGGTTTTTTTTATGATTTCCAAATCGCCGCCGAGTTTGTCATTTATCCAAGTATGATAATCAGCCAAAAAAATGTTTACCTTAACACCGGTATCGGCAAAATCTTTCACTTTTTGCATGCAAACCAAGCCAGTCCCCAAATGAATTTTCCCGGATATTTCAAAACCAATGTAATGTTTCAAGAGCGCGTTTTTTGAAAGCAAATCTTTTAAATCCTCAATTGTCAAAATTTCTTCCGTCTGGCGAGAAATTAAATTTAATTTTTCGTTAATATTCATTTTTAATTTTATTTATGTCCGGCGGGTAGGATTCGAACCTACGCAGGGGCAAGCCCGTCAGATTTACAGTCTGATGCGATTGGCCACTCCGCCACCGCCGGATTATTCAATTCAATTTAATCTTAAATAAGATAACAAAAAACAACGCGATTTTCAACTGTTGAAAATCGCGTTGTTTGAAATTCCAATAAATTTATTTTTCTTCCAATGATTGGTCATCTTCAAACAAACTCGGTTTGTCTTCCTTCCCCAAACCGTTGCCGTTAGTTTTCTTAATTTTCTTCAAATGATTACTGAGCGTATTATCCCATTTCATTAAAAATAATCTTGATTTTCTTAAAAATTTTTCAACCGCCGTACTGATAACAACATCAATTTCATCTAGGGGAAGGCGAGAAATAATCCTATCCAGTTTGTTATGATAAGATTCATCAGCAACTTCAATATCCCCTATTCTTGGAGATGCTCGAGCAATTAAATAAATCATAACCCCCAAAGAAAACATTATAATAATTTGAAGAATAAAATTGTACATATTTTGCTATAATTCGTATCTGCAAAATTTTTCCACTTTTATATTTTCACCAAGTTTGGCAATAAAAGATTTAATCAATGACTCAATTGTCATTGATTCATCTTTGACGTAATTTTGAGCCAAAAGCTCATCTTTGTCATTGGGATTCATTGCCGCTATTTGCATGCTTAAATCCTTTGCTAAATCCTTAAACATCGGATTTCTCGCCACAAAATCAGTTTCACAGCGAAGTTCCAATAAAACGCCAACGCGATCATTATGGACATAAGAATGAAGCAAACCGGCGCCCGTCGCCCTTTCCCCCTTCTTTTCCGCTTTAATCAGCCCATGTTCGTAAATAAGACTTTTTGCTTTATCAAAATCGCCCTTTGCTTCTCCTAAAGCTTTTTTACATTCCATCACTCCCGCGCCGGTGGCTTCTCTTAATCTTTTGATGTCATCTGTCATAAACTATAATAATTTTTCGCTTATTCTATTTATTATCCACTCAATACTCATTTTCGCGTGATCGTTTGCCGGAATAGGATAATCAATTAAATCCGGATTGTCATCACTGTCAATAATAGCCATAATGGGAATTTTTTTAATTTTTGCTTCGTGGATGGCGGTCATGTGTCCCTTTATCGAAGTGTCTATCACAAATAACGCGTCTGGAAGAGAAGTTAAGCTCTCCAAACCGCCAAACATTTCTTTCATCCGATGAATATTTTTATTAATCATTCCCCTTTCTTTCTTTGTGTATTTATCTAAAGCGCCACTCTCCATATCGGTTTGAATTTTTTTAAAATACTCAAGGCGTTTAGAAACGACTTTGAAATTAGTAATTAATCCGCCAATCCAACGGTTTTTGACGCAAGGAAAATTTAATTTTTTCACCAAATTATCAATCGCTTTCCAAGCAGCCGACTGAGTCGCCACTAAAAGAATTGTTTTTTTCTCTTTAATTTGATCGTTTAAAAAATTAACGGCTAGATCAACGGCTTCCAAAGTCTTAACCAAATTAATAATTTCAACGCCGTTTCGAGTGGCAAAAATATATTTTTTGAATTTTGGATTGGTCCGCGTTTTTTTATGGCCGTACATCGCTCCGACTTTCAACATTTCTTGAAGAACCTTCAAATCGGCTTCATTCACCGCGTTAAAACTTTCCGCGTTAATTGTTTCCGTTGTTTCCATTATTTCCGCTTTTATGTTTATTTCTTCCATTTTAGTATTCTTCTCCCATTTGACCGCGACCATGGTGGCTATTTTTTTCTTTTTTCTCCGGCAAATCCGTTACCGCCGCGCCAACAGTCAAATAGGTACTGGCAACGGAAATAGCGTTAATGAAAGCCGTTTTAACGACTTTAAGAGGATCAATAATGCCTACCTCCTTAAGATTCGCCGTTTTATTATTAATCGCGTCAAAACCAAACCAATTACCGTCTTTTGATTCTTGTTTTTTCAACGCCTCAAGCTCTTTAATAATAGCGCTTGGCGATTCGCCGCTATTGGTAATTATCGCCGAAAGCGGAGCCTCGAGAGCGCGCTTTAATATGGAAGCAGCCGCTATTGCCGCTGGCGCACCCTGTTTTTCGGCGCTTTTTCTGGCTAAATAAATATTAAATAAAGCTATGCCGCCGCCCGGGACAATGCCTTCTTCCATTGCCGCTCGCGTCGCCGCCACGGCATCTTCCACTCTTTGTTTTAATTCTTTTTGAGCGGATTCCGTCGGCGCGCCGACTTTAATTACCGCTACTCCTCCCGAAAGCTTGCCTAATCGTTCTTTAAATTTTTCTTTATCAAATTCAGAAGTTGTTTCTTTAATCTGAGTTTTAATTTGGGAAATCCTTTTTTCTATTTCTCCTTTTTCTCCTTTGCCCCCAACAATCACGGTATTGTCTTTATTAGCTATTACCTTATGGGCCTGTCCCAAAGAAGAAACATCAACACTTTCCAGTTTGCGACCGATATCTTCGGAAATAAAATCAGCGCCGCAAACAATGGCAATATCCTGAAGTAATTCTTTCCGCCTGTCGCCGAATCCCGGCGCCTTGACCGCCAAAATATTAAAAACCCCCCTTATTTTATTAACCACCAAAGTTGCCAAGGCTTCGCCTTCAATATCATCCGCGATAATCACCAATTCTTTTCTGCCGGCAGTTACTAATTTTTCCAAAAGCGGCAAGAATTCGTTGATTGCGGAAATTTTTTTGTCAGTCACTAAAACATAAGGATTTTCCAAAATCGCTTCCATTCGCTCGGCATTGGTAACCATGTAGGGAGAAATATAGCCGCGATCAAATTGCATTCCCTCCACTACTTCATGAGTATTGCCGATGGTGTTGGAATCCTCAACCGTCACCACTCCCTCTTGCCCAACTTTTTCCATCACTTGAGCGATTAATTCGCCAATTCCCGAATCTTTCGCCGAAAGTGTCGCCACTTCTTTGATTTTTTTATTTTCGTCAATTAATTCTTTTTGCGATTCAAGAATTTCAATAATCACTTCGCTCGCTTTTTTCAATTCTTCCGATAATTGAATGACATTAAAACCTTTTTCGCGGATAAGCCGCTCGCCTTCGTCAATCATCGCTTGCGCCAAAACAACCGAAGTGGTCGTTCCATCACCGACATTGTCGTTGGTTTTTTCCGCCGCCTGCTTAATAAATTCCGCGCCGAGATTTTCATATTTATCCTCAAGTTCGATTTCTTTGGCAACCGTCACGCCGTCAAAAGTCACCTGCGGCGCTCCATAGCCCTTTTCAATGACAACCGCCCGACCGCGGGGTCCCAAAGTCATTCGTACCGCGTCAGCCAATTTATCTATTCCTTTTTTTAACGCGCTTCTCGCGTCTTCGTTAAATAAAATTTGTTTTGCCATAATTTATTCTAATATTGCAAGAATGTCATCTTCGTTTCCGACTAAATATTTTTTATCCTCAATTTCAATTTCATCCGGTCCGTATTTTTTAAATAAAACAATGTCTCCGATTTTAACCGACATCGGAATTCTTTCGCCTTTTTCATTTATTTTCCCCGAACCAACGGCGATTATTTTACCTTTAATCGGCTTTTCTTTTTCCGCGGTTTCCGGCAAAACAATGCCGCTCTTGGTGGTTTTTTCTTCCTCAATCGACTCAATAAAAAAATTGTTTGATAATGGCTTAATATTCATAATTATCGCGTTAATAAAATAAAACAATCTTGAAAACTCAAGATTGATTGACTAAAGATGATTTTATTCTCAAAAAATCGTTATGTCAAGTAGGAGCGCTAGAAGCAAAGCACATTGATAACGTTTTGGCGGTAACTATAAAGTTCAACTTCCATAGAGGGTTCTTATCAAAGCCTTAGTTAGTAATTAAACAACGCTCCCCCTATCGGCGGGGCGGCTGTGTAGATGTTCAAATTACTCATATAAGGATTTGTAGCCCCTGAATGTTTAGCGTAACCCTGCACCAAATCACCAACAGACCAACCTGTTATGTCTTCCGAGTATAATATATAAGAACCAGAACTTGACGAGTGTTCTATGCCAACCGCAACACCATTACGGTATATTCTCCCATATGTTGTTCCTCCACCTGACCCTGAATGTATACCAAGTGTTATTCTAAGTGTCCCCGAAACACCTATTTTTGTTTCTTTATATTTAGTGTAACTTCCGGCTGATATTGTTCTTGCCGTTGTGTTTTCGATAAGCAGATAACCCCCCGCGGTCTGGTTCCCCAGCGTTACCACCCCGCCACTGGCCGTGGTCTGGAGCGTGCCATCGGGAAACTTAATGCCGTCAACGCCCGCTGTACCGCCAATATGAAGTTTTGCCCCGGGGTTTATCGTCCCTATCCCCACATTGCCGGAAATATAAAGATTTTTCCAAGGAGCCCCTTGTTGGCCAATTTCAA
>CAZLYJ010000031.1:0-5342 GCA_964563845.1 uncultured Candidatus Saccharibacteria bacterium
TTTAATCTCTTGATTTTTTCTTCAAACGGTTTCCCTTCGGTTTCTTTTTCAAGCTTCTCGAAGATTTCTTTGGTTTTTTCTTCTTCGTGTCCGTCCAAACAGTTGATTTTTTTGATCGGTTCCATAATCTCTTCCTTAAAATTGTCGCTCGCCACCCACATGGTAAATTCGTGATATGGCATTTTAAGGATTACTCCGAAATATACAGCCATTCTTTGCAGTTTGTTTTTATCCGCCTTCTTCATTTTTTCCTCCTTTTTTATTTGCAAAGATTCCTTTGTTTATTATATCATAAAAATTGTATTTTAAGATTTATGGCTTAACGGCAAAATACGGGCTTGTAGTATAGTGGTAATACGCCGCATTCGCATTGCGGAGACACGAGTTCGATTCTCGTCGAGTCCACCACAAATATTGCTATTTATCTCACAATAACTAAAATAATATCTGACTATTGATTACGCGGGGTTAGTATAGTGGTAATACACCTCCTTGCCAAGGAGGAGCCGCGAGTTCGATTCCCGTACCCCGCTCATCGAAAGCTCAAGGAAAATAGCGTTTTTCCGTAACTAATCATCGCTTTTCTCGTTTATTATGATAGATGGCGAAAAAAACATAATTGAACGCGCCATAGGTGGCGAGGCTTCGGCTTTTGGCAGGCTTTATGACGAGTATCAGCCGAAGATTTACCGGTTTATTTATCTTAAAGTCGGTCATCGTGAGGAAGCCGAAGACCTCTGCCATCAAACATTTATAAGCGCTTGGGAAAATATCAATAATTATCGATTTCAGGGATATCTTTTCTCCACCTGGCTTTACTCTATTGCCAGAAACAAAGTTATTGATTATTACCGCGCTAAAAAAACAACCGTTAATCTGGAGATTGAGACTATTAAAATTCTGGAAATCGGCGTTTCAAACGAACAATTGATTGATACACGGCTTGAAATGGAAAAAGCGAAAGACGCGATATTAAAACTAAATTCTCTAGAACAAGACGTAATCATTATGAGATTTATAGAAGATCTCAGCCCGAAAGAAATTGCTAAATCTTTGGATAAAAGCGAGGTGGCAATCAGGCAAATTCAACACCGAGCAATAAAAAATTTAAAGAAGATTTTGGAAATCAACGAATAAAATGGAAAAAGATTTATTTAAAATTTTAAAACAGCTTCAAAATATTCAACCCGATCTCGATTATTCCAATCAATCGCGACTTTTGATTTTATTAAAAAACAATAACGAAAAACATCGCGGATACGCTGTTTCCGATGTTTTAAGTTGGTTAAATCTGCACCGAATGATTTCCGCCGCCAGTTTAATCAGCGCTTTCATTATAATTGTTTTCTTAACGGTCTCTTATTTGCCAGGCAATAAAAATAATCTAGTAGCTGAAGCCAATGAAGTTAATTCTTCCATTCAAATAAGATTGGATGAAATTAAATATCTATTGGAAAACCAATCGCCAATTAATCTTGATCAAGCCGATATTGCTCGGGAAAAACTTGAATTATCAGCCCAAGCGCTAAACGAAGCCAATGAATTGAACGCTCAAGGAGTGGAGATGGAAAAAATTTTGGAAAAAATAAAAGCTGCTGAACAAGCTTTGAATGAAATAGAATTATTGCTTTCTCAATAAATAATGTTCGCATACAAAAATAGCCCCGAAATTATCAGGGCTATTTTTGTATTAAAATAAAATTCGTTATTTTACCGCTTCTTTCAAGGCCTTACCTGCTCGGAATTTCGGCTTGGTTGAAGCCGCAATTTGAATCTTTTCTCCGGTTTTCGGATTAATACCCATTCGAGCGGCTCTTTTAACGGTTTTGAAAACGCCAAAACCGGCAATCGCCACCTCCTCTCCCTTTGCCAAGGTTTTCGTAATCGTATCAAAAACCGCTTCTACTACCGTCACTCCCTGCTTTTTAACTTCAATCCCAGCTATCTTTATTACTTCTTCTATAAGTCCAACTTTATTCATAATTGCTGATTATAAATTATTATCTTTTGATTCTCGACCTTTTCTAGTTTTATTAGATTGTACGGAAAAATCTGTTCAAAACAAGTATAACAAGACTATTTAGCATATTCAACAGCTCTCAATTCTCTAATAACATTCACTTTAATTTCTCCGGGGTATTTTAATTCCGATTGGATTTTAGTGGCGATATTTCTGGCAAGCTCCAATGCTCCAAAATCGTCTATTTTTTCCGGCACCACAAAAATCCTCAATTCCCTGCCGGCGGAAACCGCGTAAGCACTTTTAACTCCTTCAAAAGCAGTAGCGATTTTTTCCAGATCTCCCAACCTCTTTAGATAATTTTCCAACGTATCGCGTCTCGCTCCCGGCCGAGCGCCGGAAATGGCGTCTGCCGCCGCCACAATATAAGATTCCGAACTGCTAAACGGATATTCCCCGTGATGGGCTTCCATCGCTTTAATCACCTCTTCGGCAATTCCAAACTTCTTCAAAATTCGTTGACCCAATTCAACATGCTTACCGCCGACTTCCTGGTCAACCGCCTTACCAAGATCATGAAGCAAAGCTCCAAGCTTTGCCACTTCAACATTAACTCCAAGCTCCGCCGCCATCATTGCCGACAAATGCGCGCACTCAATAGAATGATTCAAAACATTCTGCCCATAGCTGGTGCGGAAATACAATCGGCCCAAAAGCTGAATTATTTCTTTCGGAAGATTATAAACCCCTACTTCATAAGCGGCTTCTTCTCCTTTTTCCCCAATAATTTTATTAATTTCCGACTTTGCTTCTTCAACCTTTTCCTCAATTTTCGCCGGCTGAATCCTGCCGTCTTTGACCAATTTTTCCAAAGCCAATCGGGCGATTTCCCTACGAACGGGATCAAAACAAGAAACAACTATCGTTCCTGGAGTTTCGTCAATAATAAATTCCGCTCCGGTTTCCCTCTCTAAAACCCTGATATTTCTTCCTTCACGGCCGATAATTTTACCCTTTAAATCCTCGTCTAGATTAAAAACGGTCGTAGTTACTTCTCCAACGCGAGTTCGCCCCAATCGCTGCATTGCCGAAACCATAATTTCAACGCCTTTTCGTTCTATTTCCTCTTTTCTTTCTTTTAACAATTTTTGAACGGATCCCTTAATGTCTTCTTGATATTTTTCTTTAACCTCCTCTAAAAGTTTCTCTCTGGCTTCCGCCTCGGTTAATTTGGCGACATTTTCGAATTCCAAAGCTAATTTTTGTTTTAATTCGGTTAATTGGTTTTTAGCGGTTTTTATTTTCTCGGCGTCTTCCTTAAGTTGATTTTCGGAAGAACGTAAATCTTGAGATTGTTTTTCCAGATATTCCTCTTTTTTCAAAAGTCGCTCTTCAAGCCCTCTAAGCTGAAGCTTTTGTTCTCTCTCTTCTTTTTTTATTTCCTCAAGCGCGCCGGCGGCTTTCCCCTGCGCCTCAAGAATTATTTCATTAGTTTTAACTTTAGCTTCTTCAAGCTGACGCTTTATTTTTTGCTCAACTGAACTGGATTGCCTAGCGGCAATCAACTGCCTAATAAAATAGCCCGCTACAAGTCCGACAAGCACTAAAATTCCCCAAAAAATCGGGTTTTGATAAATCATTTATTTTATTGTTCTCTAACCTCATACTTGAAAAGCAAAGCGCTTGGCGATTTGCTATTTACAAAAATTAGGAACCGTTAATTTCTTGCGATGCTTTTATTATAGAGTTAGAATAATGAAATGTCAAAACGCCCGGTTATTCTCATAATTTTAGACGGTTATGGCATTGGCAAATCTGATGATTCAAACCCGATATTCGCGGTTGGCCCTAATGGCCCTCAAAATATCAATCATATTAAAGCCAATTATCCATCTGCCGCCCTTCAATCTTCCGGCATTGCCGTCGGCTTGCCATGGAAAGAAGAAGGCAATAGCGAAGCCGGACATTTAAATATCGGCGCCGGCAAAATAATTTACCAAAATTATCCCCGCGTCAGCTTGGCAATTCAAGATAAAAGTTTTTTTAAGAACAAAACGATTCTAACGGCTTTCAACCATTCAAAAAAAAATAATTCCGCGGTTAATTTAATCGGCTTGCTCACCGAAGGCAATGTCCATGCTTCGCTCGAACACCTGGAAGCGCTGATTGAATTCGCAAAAAATGAAAAAGTTCCGACGATTAATCTTCATTTGATTACCGACGGCCGCGACAGTTCGCCTCAAAGCGCGTTAAAACTTCTAAAACGCCTTTCTTTTTCTGAACAAATAAAACTGGCGTCTATTGCCGGCCGTTATTACGCGATGGACAACAATAAGCAATGGGGACAAACCCAGCAATATTATCAAACCATTGTCGGTGAAGGATCTGTTATTGAAAATATTGAAAATCATATCAATGGAATTTACCAAAAAGGATTGGATGACGAATATATCCTGCCGGCCGTTATTTCTTCGCAAGAAAATGCCGTCAAAGACAATGATTCCGTGATTTTTTTTAATTTTCGCGAAGACCGAATGCGGCAAATCGTTGAATCTTTCACCAATCCGGCTTTTGATAAATTTCCCGTCAAAAAATTCTCCAATCTTTATGTATCGTCGCTGATAAGCTACGACGACCGATTCAAAATTCCGGTGGCTTTCCCGAAAGAAACCGTGGAAAATCCTTTAAGTAAAATTCTGTCAGACAGCGGAAAAATTCAATTTAAAATCGCCGAAACCGAAAAATACGCCCATATCACCTATTTCTTCAACGGCCAAAAAGAACCGCCGTTCAAAAACGAATATCGGGTTTTAATTCCTTCAAAAACCGATTTCCGCCACGAAGAACATCCGGAAATGATGGCCACTGAAATTACCGGCCGGCTAATTGAAGCGATTGAAGAAGGCGGATATGATTTTATTCTGGCCAATTACGCCAATGCCGACATTATCGCCCATACCGGAAATTTCGAAGCAGCTGTCCAAGCCGTTAAAGTTCTTGACGAACAAATCGACAAATTGGCCAAAGCCGCTTTAAGCCGCAACGCGATTTTAATAATCACCGCCGATCACGGAAACATTGAAAGGATGGTTGACCCTTTAACCGGTGAAACGGAAACCAAGCATGACTTATCTCCTGTGCCGATTTATTTAATGGCCAATGAATTTGAAAAACCGAAAACAGAAGAAGAAATCAAAATATCGGAAAAAACGTCTATCGGCGTTTTAGCCGACATCGCGCCGACGATTTTGGAATTGATGAAAATTCCCCAGCCAAAAGAAATGACCGGCCAAAGTTTGCTGAAATTTTTAGTTTAAGTCCAATAAATTTTATTTCAATTTATTTCCCGTTTTATTTAACTTTTTTCGCGAAAACAATTAAT
>CAZLYJ010000032.1:0-5129 GCA_964563845.1 uncultured Candidatus Saccharibacteria bacterium
ATAATCAAAACTTTTTTCATTTTAATTTAAGATTATTTTATTTAATGCTTCGGCGAATTTTTTCGCCATAGCGCGATAATCGTATTCATTAATTTTTTCTTTATTACCTCTGTAAGCCACAAATCCTTTTTCTTTATATTCTTTATATAAATTCATTAAAACCGTTTTAATTTCATTTGTGGTTGTCGCATTCATTCCCGCATTGAGATCATTAATGATTTTTTTAACGACTTCCTCTTTTGATCCGCCGGTTGCCAAAATTGGCCTCTGGGCGGCTAAATATTCGAAAGTTTTTTTAGGACACACCCCCTTTTCGCTTTCGTCTTCCCAACAAAGCAACAATAGAACCTGGGATTCTCTCTGTTTTTTGATTATTTCTTCGCGCGGAATTTGATTGTATTGATGAACAATGTTTTTTAAACCAAATTTTTCAATTTCATTATCCAGCCAAATAAGTTTTTCTCCAAAAAAATTAACCTCTATTTCGTTTGAATCTATATTGCCTCCCTCGATCAATTCTTTTAGCGCGCGAATCAATTTCATCGGGTCTTGTTTTTGAGTATAAATTCTTCCCGTATAGGTGATAGTAAATTTTTTAGTGAGAAGCGTTGGCGGTTCGTTTACGATTTCCGGGTCAAACCCGTTGGGGATGGAGCGGATATTTTTGTTTTTATAGCGCGATTGAAGGTGTTCGACAAGCGGAACGGAAATGGTGGTAAGCGCGTTTGCCTGCGAAAGAGTTCTTATTTCAAGCTTTGTTTCAAAAAATTTTCGCAGTTTCGGATATTGATAATTGTGATTTTGCGTCCAGAGGTCGCGCATATCGGCAATCCAGGGAATTAAAAATTCATTTTTTATTTTTGCCGCGATTAAATGTGAGGATTGATAGGGAGAA
This sequence comes from uncultured Candidatus Saccharibacteria bacterium, assembly GCA_964563845.1. GTDB lineage: Bacteria > Patescibacteriota > Minisyncoccia > UBA6257 > UBA9933 > JBBTVE01. Next base: position 896 of record CAZLYJ010000032.1, read on the forward strand.
CTGCTCAATATGGCATCAAACTTTTCGCGCCTTAAAAGCTCTTCAACCGCCTTCATTGTCGGTTTAATCCAGTATTTTTCCGTATCCGGATAGCCGAAAACCGCTTGATAAAAATTCAATAATTTGTCGATAAAAGATTTTTTTGAAACAACCCCGACTTTTTCTTTAATTTGTTCGGTTATGCTGGTATTTTTTTTAAATCCTAAAAATCCGGCTAGTTTTCTCCAAAACCAAAAAATATCTCCGCGATAGGGGACTTCAATAATTTTTGTATTTGCGAAGAATTTTTTAGGGGGGCTGTATTTATTCTGAAAATTAATGCCTAATGGCGGAGTAACAATTGTCGCTTCCCAATCAATTTCCGGAAGATATGAAGCAAGTCCCGGAATCCGCGGCGAGGCGTGAAATAAATTGGCGATAATTAAGACTTTTTTCATTTTTATTAAATTAATTTTTTAGAAATCATTTTGCGATATAGTTTTTCCGCCTTTTCCATTTCAAGGCAATAATTATTTTTTTCTTCAATCAATTTTTGATTGTTTTTGCCCATTTGTTTCGCCAAATCGGGATTTTTCAGGAGAAAAATAATTTTTTCCGCCAGAGCTTCAGAATTTTTAATCGGAACAATAAAGCCGTTTTCATTATTTTTTATCCATTCTTTATTGTCGCTGGAATCGGAAACTACCACCGGTAAACCGCTTGCCATGGCTTCGGCGGTGCTCATGGATAATCCGCTGTCGGAAAGAGAGGTGGATACATAGAGTATCGACTCGTTGAAAATTTCCGGAAGATCGTCGTGCGTAATTTTGCCGATAAATTTTACATAATTTGAGACCCCGAGCCTTTCTGAAAGTTCAATGAGTTTTTGTTTTTCCGATCCGTCTCCGGCCACAAGAAATTCTGTGTTGGGAATCTTTGACATTATAATGGGAACGGCTTTTATTAATGTTGCAATATCATAAATCGGTTCCAGATTGCGGAGCGAAATCACGGCGTTTGCCGACGGTTTCTTTTCTGGAAAAAATTTTTTAATATCAACGCCGAATTGGATAAAAAAAATTTTTTCTTTCGGCGCGCCGAAATCCTCTAAAACTTTTCTGGCGTTAAGCCCGTCAATCGTAAAAGCGTCGGCCTTTTTTAGAATAAACTTAAGAATTTTTTTGCGCAATATATTTTTGGGAAAGAGTAAAATGTCCGACCCCCACGGAGTTAAAATTATTGGATGAAAACAGCCGAAAAAAGAAATCAGTCCGTAAGTGCCGACCGAATGAACGTGGAGCAAGTCCGGTTTTGCGGTTTTTAGAATTTTTTTGAATTGCCGGATTGCCGAGGGCAGATAAAAAATCGCCCAGTGGCCGTTGATATCGTTTAAGGGAGACGGCTTGATTTCGTAAAAACTGACTTTTTTGATGAGGTCTGCCGCTTCGGGAATCGGTGGCGCCAGCGAAATCCAAATTATTTTATGGCCTTTATCGCTGAAATATTTTATCCAACGGACGCTGTGAATGGAATTTGCTCCGGCGAGAAAACAAATCTTCATTTTTTAGAGAGAATATTTTTTAACAGCGAAACGACTTGCTCCACTTCTTTTTTGGAAAGATTATTATAAAACGGAAGGGCGATTGTCCTGTCGGAAATATTCTCCGCAACGGGGAAATCTCCTTTTTTATAGCCGAATTGTTCTTTGTAAAATTTTTGTAAATGGATTACCGGGAAATATTCTCGGCATCCTATTTTTTCTTTTCTTAACGCGGACATGATTTTTTTTCTGTCTTTTCCGGTGTAATAGGTTCCCAGTTTAATAACATAGACGAACCAATTAATTTTCCCGTCGTTTATCTTTAAGGGAGGAAGCTTTAAGCCGGAAATATCTTTCAAGAGTTCATCGTACCATTCGGCTACACGTCTGCGTTTTTTTATCATTTCGTTTATGCGTTCAAGTTGCGCTATGCCCAATGCGCAATTTATGTCGCTTAAGCGATAATTGTAGCCGAGCCGGGGATGTTCAAGCCAGGAACTTTTTATTCCATGCCCCTGGTTTCTTAAGCTCGCGCAAAGCAGGGCAAGGCGGCGGTTATTTGTGATAATTATTCCGCCTTCCCCCGTGGTAATTTGTTTGTTTGGATAAAAAGCAAAAATCCCCGCGTCCCCCAGTGTCCCCGCTTTTCTTCCGCGGTATTCACTGCCGAGCGCTTCGGCAGAATCTTCGATTAAGAACAATTTGTGTTTTTTTGCGATTTTTTTCAGTTTTTCCCAATTTGCCGGTCTGCCAAACACATCAACCGCCAAAATCGCTTTTGTTTTTTTTGTTATCGCCTTTTCGATTTTTTCCGGGTCAATATTGTAGGTTTCGGGATCAATGTCCACGAAAACCGGCTTTGCGTTTTCAAAAAGTATGCAATTTGAAGAAGCGATAAAACTGAAAGGAGTGGTAATTACTTCATCGCCGGGCCCGATGTTAAGGGTTTTTATAATAAGATGCAACGCGCTTGTTCCGCTATTGACCGCCACCGCGTATTTAGCGCCGACATAAGCGGCCATTTTTTTTTCGAACTCCGTTAATTTTGGACCTAAACTCAATATGGGGGTGGAAAGAACGGAAAGAACCGCTTTTATTTCGTGTTTTGTAATATCGGGCAAGGCAAGCGGAATGGGGATTTTTTGTAGAATTCGTTGACGATTGGCTTTCATGGTTAATAAAAATAACACATTTTTTTTCAAAAAAAAAGAGGAACGCTCGGCGTTCCTCTATATTACTTTGTTATGCCAAGTTATTTTTTTCTTGAACTTGGCGATGAGTTTTTGCTGCCATTCTTTCAATTCGGCGTTGGAAAGATATTTCGTCCGCCAGAAGTCGTTTGAATATTCGTCCGCGGCTTCCCAATCTACGTTCCCGTGAATTTGGGAATTGTAAAGTTGAGTACCTGGATACGGACAAAGAATCGTAAATCCGTATTCGTCCAAATCCAATTCTTCCGCGAATTTTTCCGTTTCGCGAATTTCTTCGCTCCCTTCTTCGGGCATACCCAAAAGAAAATATCCGCGTATGAGTATGCCTGCGGTTTTAGCCCGTTTTACGGCGCGGCGTATGCTCTCAATGGTCGTTCCTTTTCCGATTTGTTTTAAAATCTTCGGGGAACCGGATTCAATGCCGATGGCGATTTCGCAACAACCCGCTTTTGCCATTAGATTGAACATCTCGTCGTCGCAAACTCCCGCGTGGATATTGGGGTAAAACGGAATAGCGAATCCTCTTTTGATTTTTTCCTTGCAAAATTCCACAACCCATTTCACGTTTGTATTCCATGTCGGATCGCAGAATTTGACGAGATCGAGCCGGAACTCTTTGGTTACGAACTCCATTTCATCGAGGAGATCGCGAATTGGACGGTATCTGACAGGCGCCTTTTTCGCGTTGCCGTAGAGAACTTTATTAAACCCGTCCAAACAATATTTGCACATAAACGGGCAGGCTCTGTGGCTTTGGAACGAAGTGATGCGTTTCCCGGTATCTTTGTAAGCGACCATGATGTTCCGTTCATTTTTTATCAGTCGCCGGTCCGGCCACGGGAGTTTGTCAAAGTCCATGATGCGGCCGTTTACAATCCGCTCGGTATTTCCGCGGACGATTTCAAGCATTGCCCCTTCCCCTTCCCCGACAACAATTTGGTCGATGTTCTCGTTGAGACTTAACATCGGCGCCGCCGAAGGATGGTATCCGCCAACGACAATTCTTGTTTTGGGGTTGAGTTTTTTAATGCGCCGGCTGATTTCATTCGCGTATCGGAATGTCGGCGTTGTGCATGAAAATATCACGATGTCGCATTCCGAGCCGTTCTTGACGATTATTTCTTCGTCGTCAAAACATCCCTGGTAAAAACGCAGGTCGATATCCGAAATATGCTTTTTCAGATAAGCGGCTATGTAGCCGAGACCGAGCGCTTCCCAGGAATTGAAATACTTCCCGTGAACAAGAGTTATCTTCACAATAAATCCTCCCTGATTTAATTTATTTTTAAAGGTGCTTATTACTCTTATTAAATAATACGGAAAAAACCATTTTTGTCAAGGTCTGGATTATTTAAGCAAAAAATTCTTTTATTTTTTTGACAATGATTTTTTGGCCGTTCAATTTCAATTCAGGATAAACAGGTAGCGACAGAACTTCATTAGCTGCGCGCTCGGCTTCGGGGAAGTCGCCATTTTTGTATCCAAGATACTTGAACGCCGGCTG
>CAZLYJ010000033.1:0-1439 GCA_964563845.1 uncultured Candidatus Saccharibacteria bacterium
TCAATAAATCTTTCCGGAAATTTTTCCTTGAACCATAAAGAGCGCGTGCTTTCCGCCAAATCGGCGCAAAGAACGACTACATTGGGATTTTCTCCTCCAAGAATAACAAGCCCATTGCCGTAGCCGTCACGCGTCGGCTTTTGTTCAATTTCATCTGTAAAAATTTTATCTGGAAATTTTAATTTTGGATTCAGCATAATTTTTTTTATTCGTGTTCGGATTTTATCTTGCCCCCCAAAGTTCTTAATTGATGAAGAGCTGTTTTCGCTTCTTCGGATTTCGGCGGTTTGCCGTGCCACAAATAATCTTGTTCCATAAAACTCACTCCTTTGCCTGGTATTGTATGAGCAATTATTAATGTCGGTTTTTCGTAAATCGCTTTGGCTTCATTGACCGCGTCTATAATCGCCTCAATATTATGGCCGTCAATTTCTAAAACATGCCAATTAAAAGATTCATATTTTTCTCTCAATGGTTCAAGCGGCATCACGTCTTCGGTAAAACCGTCTATTTGAATGTTATTTCTGTCAATGATGGCCGTGATATTGCTCAATCGATTTTTTCCAATAAATATCGCCGCTTCCCACAAATTGCCGCTGTCATGTTCGCCGTCGGACATTAAACAATAAACGCGGTATTTATTTTTGTCCATTCTGGCGGCCAAAGCGATACCGGCGGCTTGAGATAAACCAGAACCTAAAGGACCGGAAGTGGTTTCCACTCCCGGAAGCGCGCCACGATGAGGATGTCCTTGAAGACGCGATCCCAATTTTCTTAAAGTTTTCAATTCTTCAACCGGGAAATAACCGGCGCGAGCAAGAGCGGCGTATTTCACCGGACAAATATGGCCGTTTGATAAAACCAAACGATCCCTGTCGGGCCAATTTGGTTTTTTAGGATTATGATTCAAAATATGAAAATAAAGAGCCGTAAAAACGTCAGCCATTCCCAACGGACCGGCCGAATGCCCGCTTCCCGCCTCAACCAGCATTTCTATAATGTCTTGGCGAATAACATTCGCCATTTGTTCCAGAAATTTAAGTTTTTTCTCGCGTAAAATTTCCATTTTTAAAGCGCTCTTAATTCTTCAAATGCCGTTTTTGGATCTTTATTGTTCCAAATATAAGAAGCACTGGCTAAAATATCGGTGCCAGCTTCTTTACAAAGTTTGGCTATTTCCAAATTTATTCCGCCGTCAACTTCAACAACATTATCCGCAAACCCGTTTCCTTTTAAAAATCTTATTTTATCTAAAATTGACATTTGAAATTTCTGACCGGCCAAACCGGGATCAACCGCCAAAATTTGAATATGCTTTACTTTGTCAAAATACGGAACAATTTCTTCAACAGATGTAAGAGGAGAAATAACCAATCCAATTTCAACATTTGCCGACCGCCCCTTTTCTAAAATAAAATTTAAAATATCGCTGGCGTTAA
>CAZLYJ010000033.1:1539-4537 GCA_964563845.1 uncultured Candidatus Saccharibacteria bacterium
CCGCTTTCAATTTTTCTTTAACGCATTCAAAATCTGAACAATTAATGGCGGGAATTATTTGCATATTATAAATTTTCAGCGACTTTCAAAACATGTTTTACCAATGTCGCGCAATAGCCCCACTCATTGTCGTACCAGGAAAAAACTTTCACTAAATCGCCGTCAATGACTTTGGTAAATTTCAAATCAACAATCGCTCCATATGGTTCGCCGATAATGTCGGAAGAAACAATATCTTCGTCAACGGTTTTCAAAATCCCTTGCCAGCGCGATGAAGCGGCCGCTTCCTTTAATATATTATTGATTTCCTCAACCGAAGTTTTTCTTTTGGAAACAAAAGTAATATCCGCGATTGAACCCGTAACAACCGGAACTCTAATCGCCACGCCATCAAACTTCCCTTGGAGCTCTTTTATCGCGCGGGTGACAGCGATGGCGGCGCCAGTGGTTGAAGGAACAATATTTATCGCGCCGGCCCGACCGCGCCGAAAATCAGCGCCCTTGACCGGACTATCAACCATTGTTTGAGTGTTAGTATAAGCGTGAACGGTGTTTAAAATCGCTTTGGCAATGCCTGGATTTTCCGCTAAAACCGCTATTACCGGCGAAACGGCATTTGTGGTGCAAGAAGCGTTTGAGGAGAGATTAACTGTTTTCAATTCGCCGTCATTTATGCCGACTAAAATTGTTTTTCCCAATGTTCCGTCCTGGTCTTTTGCCGGCGCGGTCAAAACAACGCGCTTGGCGCCGGCATCCAAATGAATTTTCGCTTTTTCGAACGACTCAAAAACGCCGGTTGATTCAATGACAATGTCAACGCCCAAATCTTTCCAGGGCAATTTTGTCGGGTCTTTTTCCTGTAAAACTAAAATTTCTTCTCCGCTGATTATTAAATAATTTTTATTGCTTGATTTTTTTATTGAAATCTCTCCTAGAAATTTCCGATAAACGGAATCGTATTTTAAAAGATAAGCCAGATTATCTAAGTCTCCCAAGTCGTTGATAGCGGATATTTCAAACGACGGCTCTTCTATCGCCTGACGAAAAAACAATCTACCAATTCTTCCAAAACCATTAATGGCGATTTTGATTTTTTTATTCCCCATAAATTTATTTTACGGCGTTATCCGCGTCTTCTATTATAAATATCGCCACCGCAACCACCGATGTCCACAAACCGTCTTTGTTACCAATAGCCGATTGCGTAGTATTAAAAGTTTTAAAAATTTTTCCCGATGCTTTATAAATCTGTTCCCTCTCGTCCCACGCCGTATTGGAATCAAATTCAATGCCCAAAGTCGTCGCCAACATTGTGGCGGCCAAATCTTCCGCGTATTCGCCGGCTTTCTCGGCCGGTTCGCCATACGGATGATGTTCGGAAAGATAGCCGTAATTATTGGAATCCTGGGGCATAGCCGTGCCGACCGAAGCGGCAATCAAACGATTCGGCTCATTGGTCGCATTCCTGGCTAAAACACAATGAACGATTGAGCCGGCCTTAAGTATTTTTAATCCCTCTTCCCTGCTGACTCTTTTGCAATTTGGAGGAAAAATTGAAGAAACCGGCACTAAATTAAAAATTTCAATGCCGGCATCGCGCAAAGCAAGCTCAAAAGAAGCCAGTTGCTCTTTATGAACTCCCATGCCTTTTGTAAAAAAAATTTTTTTAGGAATAAGGTCTCTCATTTAATTATCTTTTTCTATTTCGCTGATTTTTTCCAACCGCCTTTCGTATTTTTCTTTTCCAGAAAAAGGCGTTTTTAGCCAAGCGGCTAAAATTTCTTTTGCTTGTTCTCCATTTACGAATTTCGCGCCTAAAGCTAAAATATTACTGTTGTCATCCTGTCTGCTTAAAACCGCCTGCTCAATATTATTGACTAAAGCCGAACGCGCGCCGTCAAATTTATTGGCAACCATATCAACGCCGACGCCTGAACCGCAAATTACTATTCCCTTCCTATTTGAAGGGTCTTGCGAAACAGCCCGGGCAACCAATTTGGCAAAATCCGGATAATCATCAAGCTCATTATACTCAAGATTGCCAACATCAACAACCTCATAACCCTGATTTTTCAAAAAATTTTTAAGCGCCTCCTTCAAATTAAATCCCTGGTGGTCCGCGCCTATGTAAATCAACATCTTAATCATATTCTAACTTATCGCCCGTCTTAATATCAAATTTATCAACGCTTCCGGCCGAGATTTCCAAAACTTTGTCAATTTTGATTAAAGGTGAAACAACCGCCGGCAATCCACCGTTTTTTGGCGGCTGAATATTTTTCGAAATATCGACAATTTCATTTCCGCTTATCCAAATAATATCCAATGGAAAATTCATGCCGGCCATCCAAAAACTTTGCTTGCTCGGTCTCTTAAAAATAAAAAGCATTCCTTTGTTTTCTTTTAAACTTTTCCGACCGGAAAGACCTTTTATTCTTTTCAGCGCGGTATCGGCGACTTCAACTTCTCCCCGAAATTTAACCAGTTGAGTTGCGGAATCTAAAATTTTTATTTTAATAATTTCATAATCCGGCTTTACTTTTATCAAAAAAATCAAACCGCCGACTAAAGCGGTAATTAATATGGCTAAAAAAATTATTAGATATTTAATCATTGATTAAATGAAAAGCTATTACTCCAAACGCCACCGCCACGTTCAACGATTCTTTTCTTCCTTTCATTGGAATTTCCAAAATTCGTTCGGCGCGGCTCAAAATTGATTGCGGCAGACCTTTTATTTCATTTCCTAAAACTAAAACGATTTTTCGCCCGCTACCGCTTGCGGTAGTGTTGTAAGGAGTTGATTTTTTTGACTGCTCGACGGCGAATATTTTGTATTTTTCTTTTTTCAATTTATCAATCAATCGCGCCGTTGATTTACAATATTCCCACTCAACATATTTTTCCGCGCCCAAAGAAACTTTGGTTAATTGTTGGCGCGGCTTGCCAAATTCATCAACCGGCTTTGGCGTAATGCCGCATAAATAAATTTTTTCAA
>CAZLYJ010000034.1:0-4528 GCA_964563845.1 uncultured Candidatus Saccharibacteria bacterium
AAATAGCAATTGTTGAAAATCTCCAGCGCGCTAATTTAAGCCCGATAGAAACCGCTCGAGCTTATGCCCGGCTTTCAGATGAGTTCGGCTTGACCCAAAGAGAAATAGCGGTGCGTATTGGCAAAAGCCGCGAGACTATTGCCAATACATTACGGCTTCTTAATTTACCGACTGAAATTCAAGAGGCGATAGGCAAAAATCAAATAAGCGAGAGTCAGGGCAGATTGCTTTTAACAATAGATGATCTCGTTCAGCAGACGGCGTTTTTTCGCGATTTGTTGAATAATAATTTAACGGTTCGCGAATTGCGCCGAAAAATCTATGGGATCAATAAAGATAATCAACAGCCAATAATTGATAATCAACAACAAAAAATAGCTGACCCGGAAATAATTAATTTTCAAGAACAACTTATTGATCTCTTGGGCGCGCCGGTGAAAATAGTCCTTCAGCAAGATAAAAAAGAGGGAGAAGTGGTTATTTCTTTTTATTCGCCGGAAGAAATTAAGGGGATTATTGATAAGTTAAACCCTCAATCTCAAACAAGTTTATAATTTATTTCTTTAACCTCTTTGAATTTTTTTAGTTTTAATATCAATTTGCCGGCTTTTTCTTTATCGGCTTCGCATTTGATTTTGACAAGATGGTGATTAGCGTCGTAAGGTCCGGCGCTGATTGATACAATGCCGACGCGATTTTTTGAATAAATAGAGGAAATATCTTTTAGTAATCCGACTCTGTCGTTGACTATAAGTTTGAATTCGGCATGAATGGACCTTGAAATGATTTTCGAAGATCCTTTTTTGACGGCTGACTTGATTTTTTTTCTGGCAGCGCTGGTTTTGGCGAATTTCAACCAAGATTCCGACGGCTTTTTGCTTTTTTGGATTAAAATTTCAACCAAATCTCCGGATTGAAGCTGATAATCTAAAGGCGCTATTTTATTGTTGATTTTAGCGCCGACGCAAGAATCACCGATAGTTGTGTGAATTGCGTAAGCAAAATCAACGGGAGTAGAGCCGGTCGGTAAATCTATTACTTCTCCTTTTGGAGTAATGGCGAAAATTCGATCTTTGAAAAAATCAATTTTTAACGATTGGACGAATTCTTCGGAGCCGATTTCTTTTTGCCAATCTTTTAATTGATTAATCCAATGCAATTCTTTTTTATCAGCGAAGATTGTTTGAGATTTTTGATATTTTTTTGTTTCTTTTGCTTGGGAGTAGGCCCAATAAGCGGCAATGCCGTTTTCGGCTTCTTGGTGCATATTTTCGGTGCGGATTTGAAATTCCGTTGGCCTATTTTCAAGACAGAAAACAGTTGTGTGCAGTGAGCGATAACCGTTTGGTTTTGGCATAGCGATATAATCTTTGATGCGACCGGGCATAGGAGGAAAACGTTGATGAATTATTCCGAGCGCCGCGTAGCAATCTTCAACCGTTTTAACGATAATCCTTAGAGCCACAAGGTCATAAATTTGCTCAAGGTTCATGTCATAGCGAAAGAGTTTCTTATATAAACTACTGTAGCGTTTAGCGCGGAAATCGATTTTAACAACGTTGATTTTTTCATCTCTCAGTGTTTTTTCAATAACGCTTTTAACTTTTTCAAGATATTTTTGGCGTTCTTCGTATTTTTCAAATATATTTTCAATGAGCCATTTATATTCCCTCGGGTGAAGATAGGGAAAGGCCAAATCTTCAAGTTCTCCGGATAAATTAGTCATTCCCAAACGATAAGCCAATGGAGCGTAGATTTCAGAAGTTTCCAAAGCGATTCTTTTCTGTTTTTGGGGAGCGATAGCGGAGAGCGTTTCCATATTATGAAGCCGATCGGCCAATTTTATTAAAATTACTCTGATGTCTTGGCTTAGGGCGAGTACTAGTTTTCTTAGATTTTCTGCTTGCATTTCCGATTGCCGTTTTGGTGTTTTTGAAACTTTATTATGGTTATTTTCATGGTATTTAATCCTTCCAATTTTAGTGACACCATCAACCAAAAAAGCGATTTCTTCTCCAAATTCTTTTTTTATATAATCAATACTAAGAGAAGTGTCTTCTGCAACATCGTGGAGTAAGGCCGCGGCAATGGTTGGCGAGTCAAGTTGCCAATCGGCGATTTTAAGAGCTGTTTGATAAGAATGACTGAAATAATTTTCGCCGGATTTTCTTTTTTGTCCCTGATGGCTGGTTTTGGCAAAATTATAGGCCTTCTCAATAAGGGATATTTCTTCTTTTGATAAACTTTTTGATTTTTGGGCATTAATCAATAATTCATTGACATTCATAGTGGATATAGTATAAAATATTGTTTAATAAATTACCATAAGGAGGTAACGGATATGGGCGCGGTTCATGTTGGAACGTCCAAGCATGGGAATATCAGAAGAAGCAATAAAGATAAAAAAGATATTATTCATTACTGTTTGGAATGCGACAAAGCAGTGTTGGAAGGAAATGAGGAAGACAAGTGCCTTCGTTGCGGAAATCCACCTCCTCATATGGGGAAGATAACGAGATAACATAATTTTTACCGGTTAATTCTATTTGTTTAGGTTAGCCGGTTTTTTATGCGGATTGTGATTCTCGCACGCTTTGTTTGAGCAACGTTCTGGTATAGTTTTTGTTCCCTCCATCATTAGTGACTCGCAGAGATTGCAGATATTGCCCGTTGGGCGAGCTTTGATGGCGAATTTGCATTTGGGATAGTTAGAACAGGAGAAAAATGGGCCGAATCTGCCACGGCGTTCTATAATTTCACCGCTATCTTCGGGGCATTTTACCCCGGTTTTTTTCTTTGCCTCTTCTTCCGGACTGGTTTTAATAAATTTACATTTTGGATAATTGGAGCAAGCGATAAATTTCCCAAATCTGCCCTCGCGTTCTATCAATTTTCCTTCGCACTGCGGACAAAGCTCTCCAGTTTCTTTTGGTCCCTCAATTTCCGTGCCGTCTATTTTTCTGGCACCGACGCATTCCGGAAACTTGGCGCAACTTAAAAATTTACCATTTTTAGAGAGTTTAATAACCATCGGCCCCTTGCAAACAGGACATTTGAATTTCGCGTCCGCTTCGCCAAGATTAGTCAGTTTTTCCGTTGTCTTGTCTTTTGCTTCCACCTCTTTGGAAAATGGTCCGTAAAAATGCTTAAGCATTTTTTCATATTCTCTTTTGCCTTCGGCGATTTCGTCAAGTTTATTTTCCATTTCTGCGGTGAAAGAGTCACTGATGTATTCCGCGAAATTATTTTCCAAAAATGTACTGACCACATCTCCCGTATCAGTGGGGTGCAGAGTTTTTCCTTCTTTAATCACATATCCGCGATCATTGATTGTTTTAATAATGGAAGCGTAAGTGCTCGGTCTGCCAATTTCTCTTTTTTCTAATTCTTTGACGAGTCCAGCTTCGGTATATCGTCCCGGCGGTTCGGTTTGTTTACTTTGGCTGTCAATATTTAATAATTTTAGCGATTCGTTTTCTAAAATTTTTGGGATTTGGACTTCTTCGCCTTGAGCATCTTTATCTGCCGCGAGCCAGCCGTTAAAAACAGTTACACTGCCAATGACAGAAAAATTTGGAATTTCTTCATCCTTTTTTACATTGGCCGAAACTTTTGTTTTGAGTATTTTCGCGTCAGCCATCTGAGAAGAAATAGCGCGCTCCCAGATTAATCGATAGAGTTTTTCTTGTTCGTCATTTGCACCGGCAGTTTTTAAAGCGGCGTTGGTCGGACGGACCGCTTCGTGCGCTTCTTGAGCACTTTTGCTTTTTGACGTGTATGTTCGTGGGTTGAGATATTCTTTGCCAAACAGTTTTTCTATTGTGTTGTAAATTTGCGGCAAAATTTCTTTACTCATATTAACACTATCCGTTCTCATATATGTGATAAGGCCCTGCTCGTAAAGTTTTTGAGCCACCCCCATGGTGCGAGAAGGGGAAAAGCCCAGCCGTGAGCTGGCGGTTTGTTGGAGCGTTGATGTGGTAAACGGCGATCGAGGAGAGCGTTTTGTTTCACTCTGTTTTATTTCAATAATTTTCCAAGAATTGGCTCGGGCGATTTCTAAAATACGATTTGTTTCTTTTTCATCCTCGGGCTCTTTCTCGCAAGTTAATGTGATTTTATCTTTTTCCTCTGTTTCAAATTCTCCGGATATCACCCAATAATTTTCCGGCACAAAAGCGCGAATTTCACGTTCGCGTTCCATTATGATGCGAAGAGCGGGGGACTGCACGCGGCCGGCGGATAAGCCATAACGCACTTTTTTCCAAATAAGACCAGATAAATCATAACCAACTAATCTATCTAAAACGCGGCGCGCTTCTTGAGCTTTGACTAAATTCGCGTCAATATCGCGCGGGTGCTTTATCGCTTCTTTGACGGCAGATTCTGTAATCTCATAAAAAACTATGCGCTTTGGGTTTTTTAATTCGCAAGCTTCTTTGATATGCCAAGAAATCGCTTCTCCTTCGCGATCAGGATCAGTGGCCAGTAATACTTCGTCGGCTTCTTTAGCCAGCTCTTTTATCTC
>CAZLYJ010000035.1:0-4457 GCA_964563845.1 uncultured Candidatus Saccharibacteria bacterium
CCAATTTTAGTTTTGGAAAACTGATTCAGATAGTCTAATGTTTTATTCGCTCTTGGGGTTAATTCATTATCTCTTTTCTTTATTTCATTTAATTTATCTTTTAGTTCAATCATAGATATTGGTGTTTCAGATATTATTTCGATGCTCGGCATTTTTTTAATCTCCTCAGTTACATTTTTTTTGTATTTTTGCCATAAATCAATAATCAAATAATCGGCGTTCAACGATTTAATTTTATTTTTCAATTCTTCACCGACATCTTCAGGCCCGCCGTTTAATAAATAAATCGTTTTTTTTGCCGTTAAAAGATTCAACTCTTTTATTGTTGTAGATTCACCGGGGAAATCCAAATTATTGACCAAAATATTTTTATTTAATCCATCAAGAATAATTTTAAGCGATTCCAAATCTTTAATTTTTTGTTTATCGCCGGTTCTCGCTTCTTTTTCGAGACTAATAAATCTTTTTTCAACCGTTTCTAAATCTTTCAAAATCAATTCCGTATTGATGATTTCCAAATCTCTTAATGGATCAACGCTTGCTTCAACGTGAATAATTTCCGACGACTCAAAACAGCGGATAATATGAACAATAGCGTTTGTTTCGCGGATGTGAGATAAAAACTTATTACCCAGTCCTTCGCCAACATTCGCACCCTTGACCAAGCCCGCAATGTCATAAAATTCCACCATTGCCGGAACGATTTTTCGCGATTGGCTTAATTCAGCTAATTTTTCCAGCCGTTCATCAGGCACCGCCACAATGCCGACATTGGGGTCAATTGTGGCAAAAGGATAATTAGCGATGTTAACTTCCTGTTTTGTTAAAAATTTGAATAATGTTGATTTGCCGACGTTGGGCAAACCGACAATTCCGATTGATAATTTCATATTTTTTGATTATAATATATTTACATATTTTCTTTATGAATTCAACTGAACAAATAAATTTTCAAAACGAAAATGAAGAGAACGAAAAAGAAAAACTTCTGTCGTCTTTGCCTGAAGGGTTGAAAGAGCGTTGGGAAGACGCTTCTTTGAAAGACATTCAAAAAGTTCTTGAAACCAGAAGAACCCTAGGATACGAAATAATAAAAGGATATCATGTATCCGACGTGGATTTGCCGACCGGTTCTTATTTAATCCCCGGTCCTAACGCGGAAGGCAAATTATTTTACAGCGAAGACATTAAAAATTTATGCGGCCGGCACGGAGGCGGTTTTATATACATTATTGAAGGAGGACCTGATAATCTTACTATTGACGAAAATCTTGGCTGGAAAGTTTATAAAGGAAAAGCGAAAATTGTAGATAAGATTCCTATTATCCCTGAAAATCTTGAAAAGTTTGGCGCTAAATTCGCCAAATGCGAATATCATTAAATTAAACTTTTAATCTCTTTTAGTATCTCTTCCGGTAACGAGTCGCCGGGTTTTGTCATCCCCGGATACCGCCAAGCGCTGATAAATTTCGTTTTTTTATCGTTTTTTTGAACCATCACCCAAATCTCCTGATTCCAAATTTGTTTGCCATTTTTAGTTTTAATAGTTGCTGGTTGCATCATCGCCACAGTATTTGGCGCTATCCCTTCTTCTATTCTTTTTGGCGAATTTAAAACCCTACACACTCTTTGCTCGGACAAACGATAAAAACGCATTTTGGTTTGAGCATGACTGGTCCAATGAATCTTCTTATTGGCAGATTTAATAAAAAACATTATAATTTAAGTATAACATACGATCATGACCAAATATCTTCATCGTTTTATTCTCGGTTTAATTGTCTTAGCGTCTTTTATTTTGATGTTAAACGCTTCTTCCCAGGAATCGGCCATTATGGACGAATTGGCTCATATTCCGGCCGGCTATGGTTATCTCAGATATTTAGATTATCGCTTGAATCCGGAACACCCGCCACTCGTAAAAATTTTATCCGCCGTCCCACTCCTCTTTCAAAATCTTAATTTCCCGATTAATAAATCCGCGTGGCAAACCGACGTCAACGGCCAATGGCAAGCCGGCGCTCAATTTCTTTACGAATCCGGCAATGACGCGGATAAAATTATCCAATGGTCGCGGTTCGGCCCGATGCTTTTAACGCTAATTTTAATTTTTTTTATTTATGTTTGGGGAAAAGAA
This sequence comes from uncultured Candidatus Saccharibacteria bacterium, assembly GCA_964563845.1. Classification (GTDB taxonomy): domain Bacteria; phylum Patescibacteriota; class Minisyncoccia; order UBA6257; family UBA9933; genus JBBTVE01. The sequence continues at coordinate 2,138 of CAZLYJ010000035.1, forward strand.
CTTATCGGCCGCTGGTGGGCGCTGTTACCGGCGTTTCTTTTCGCTTTTTCGCCGACAACTTTGACTCACGGTCATTACGTAACAACCGACCTTGGAGCGGCTTTAGGAATTTTTGTCGCTCTTTATTATTTTATTAAACTTCTCCATCAGCCGTCGTCAAAACATTTGATTTTTGCCGGTCTTGCTTTTGGCATCGCTCAATTGATGAAATTTTCCGCTGTTTTGCTTATTCCGTTTTTTATATTCATTATTGCCGTTTTTTTCTTTTGGAAACTCTATTACGATTGGGACAAAATCTCCGCCAATCGATTCAAAAAAATTTCTCTTCAAGCGCTTTATTGCGCTAAAACGCTGATTTTTGTATTTATTATCGGCTACTTATTAGTCTATCTTGTTTATTTACCCATTACGCTTAATTATCCCATTGAAAAACAAATTGCCGATACAAAATATATTTTAACTTCTTTTACCAATGGTCTGTCTGATATTAATATCTGGATGGCCGGAAATAAAATTTTAAGGCCAATAGGAGAATATATGCTCGGAGTTTTAATGGTTATGCAAAGATCATCCGGCGGCAATACCGGCTATTTTTTGGGAGAAGTTTCGGCTAGCGGCTGGTGGTATTATTTCCCCGTGGTTTTCTTAATAAAAGAACCTATTCCCTCTCTTATTTTAATTTTTCTCGCCGCTTTATTCTGTTCTTATAATATTATTAAAAAAATCCGCGCCGTTTCTTTAAGCTTACGCCAATCAATTTCCGCTTTAAGCGATTACCTTAATACTCATTTCCCCGAATTCGCGATGCTTGCTTTCGTGATTTTTTATTGGGCCTACAGCATTAAAAGTCCGCTCAATATCGGTATCCGGCATATTCTTCCGACAATGCCTTTTATTTACATACTTACCGCCGGCGCCTTAAAAAAATGGACTTCGAAAACTTTTTTAAAAACCGCTTTGGTTGTAATTTTGATATTATGGTATTTTACCGAAACGCTGACGGCGTCTCCTCATTATTTATCGTATTTTAACCAATTGGGCGGCGGCGTTAACAATGGTTATGCTTATGTCGTTGATTCTAATTACGACTGGGGACAAGATTTAAAACGGCTTAAAAATTTCGTTGAAAATCCGCCGGCCGGCGAAAAAATCGATAAAATCGCCGTTGATTATTTCGGCGGCGGCAGTCCACGATATTATCTTGAAGAAAAATTCGAACAATGGCAATCGGCAAAAGACAACCCCGTTTATTACAATATAAAATGGCTGGCTATTTCTATAAATAATTTACAAAACGCTTTGGGAAAACTTCATCCGGGACAATTAAGAAACCCAGAAGATGAATATTCATGGTTAAAAGAAATAAAAAATCCTTATCAACCGGATTATAAAGCCGGAAAATCAATATTTATTTTCAAGTTATTTTAATTTATAATATCCCCTATTCTCCACCCTTAAATCAATATATTCTATCTTCCCAAGGCCGAAATTTTTAAGCGATTGAAGAACGCTCAAACCGAAAAATGGATTGGTTCTTAAACTGAAATAAATTTTTGGCATCAATGGCGATTCGCTGATAATCTCTTCAAGATTCGTTTCGTTTAGGCGAAGAGTTTTTATTCCTAAACCGGATTTATCAAGCACTTCAAAAATTTTAAAAAGATTGCCAAACAACATTTCATCAATCGCGCGACTGCCGATATTTAATTCCCTTCCGGAAAAATCTTTCACCTTATAAATAATTTCTCCCTCCACTTGAGGCGCTTTATCAAAAATAATTCCTTTCTTGTCAAACCAATAACAATCGCCGGATAATTGACACCAAATGCCGAATTTCTCTCTTTCTTTCGCCGTCAAAACAACTTCTCTTTTTAAATAATTTTTTTCAACCGCTAATTCAGATAAACGGGGTTGGGTTTCTAAAAAACGGTTTAATTCGTCGCTTTTCCAAATTAAAATATTGCCGGCCCCAAGAAAAAAAGAAATTTTTGATTGATTGGCAAAAAAATTTCTTAAATCATCAATATTAACGGCATCGGACGTCGTTAATATTGAAATGTTTTTAATTTGGAAAAAAGAAAAATAAACAACTGAATAAAAAATGCTTGCCAATAAAATAAAAAAGCCCGCTATCACGCCGTAAATTTTAAATTTTAAAACTCGCCGCCGTTTTGCGCGCTGTCTTTCGTCAACATAAAACTCGCTCATGATTTTTTTATTTTTTTAAACCCAAGATATTTTTGGAGCGCCTTGGGAATAACGATTGAACCGACTTTTTGTTGATAATTTTCCATAATAGCGATTAGGATTCTGCCAATGG
>CAZLYJ010000036.1:0-4192 GCA_964563845.1 uncultured Candidatus Saccharibacteria bacterium
GCGCTTGAACCGGCGCCGGCGATTCTTCCGATGGCGTTTCTAAAGAAAAAACTACTCCTAATCTTGGCGCTACTTTCGCGAATTCCTCAAGATTGAAAGAGGAAATTCCCTGTTCTTTTTCATTGAAAATAAAAACCGCGTCAACCGCCTTAAATATAATCGTTGTTGACCAAATAAAACTTCCAACCACTAATCCCACAATAACAATCATTGCGGAAATATAAAAAACATCCCGTAATTTTTCTTTAGAAAAACTCCCTTTAGAAAACAAATTTTTTATTTTTTCCATATTTATTGAATATAAAGCGTTCCGCTCAAATCGGCTCTTGATTGATTATTAATTGAAGGCAAACCGGTAATGTTTAAAGAATCTATTTTGGCAAAAAATGGCGCTTTCCCCAATTCTTGTAAATATCTCCGAAGGGTTTCGTAATTGCCATCTGAAATCGCCCTAAAAGAAACATAGCGAGCGCCCGTTATCGCGTCAGTTGAAATCGCCGAACTGGTAACTTGTACTGAAATCCTGTTTCCAACCCTCTCTCCAAGCGTTTCCATTTGCTTAACCGTATAATAAAGATTGTTTTCATTTGGAAAAGCGCTCTCAAGCGCCGGAAAAAATGGTTTAATTTTTTCGAAATCGTTCTGCAAAGCAACCATTGAAAGCCGTTCGGTTTTGGCAATCATTAAAAGCCGTTGCTTTTCATTAGTTTTAATAATAGCAGTGTTAAGTTGCGCAATAAGAAAAAACGCAATCGCGGTTTCAATAGCTAAAATTAAAACCATCAATCCGACCATTTTAAAAATTTTTTTGGAAAAATCGCTTTTATTAAACATATTAATGATAAATTATTGCTTGGGATATAAAATAGCAATATCCTTCAATTTAGCTCTCGCGGTAAACGCTATATTTTCTTGACTTAAAAAAAGCGATAAAGGAAAAGATTCTGCTTCCAAAATCTCGGAATTCTCGAGTTTATTTTTTAACAAAATCAAACTGTCTCTGTTTGCCGCTATTCCGGAAAATTGAATATTGCCGAAAGTGTCTGAACTGACACTGATGATGGTTATGCCGATGCCGTTATATTTATCTATTTCTTCAAAAATTTTTTCCCAAATCGGCGTAACAGCGTAAATTTTTGATATTTGAGACAAAAGACCGTTAAACCAATCGGCTTTTTCTTTAATCTCAACAACGGCAACAGGCAAGGAAGTTTCTTTTTGTAAAGATTTTTCAATATTTTGAGATACTAATTGAACCATTAATAGTGTTCCAGAAAACAAAACAATAAGCAGGCCGACAAAACCGATTAAAAATTTTTGGACGAAATCAACAAAAGAAAACAAACGGTGATGTTCATAAGCCAATTCCGTGCCCGTCGGCATTAAACTGACAATTGAGTCTTCGCGCCGAGGAATCAATCCCCGTTGAAAAGCTCCAAAAGCGGCCAGATTTACCAAAGAATTTCCTTTTGCGGAGAAAAATTGCGCTTCAAATTTAATTTCGGGAATTTTTTTGGCTAAATTTTCTTTTAATTCATCATTATTAAAAATAATCACCGAATCCACTTTTCTCATCTGATTGTCTTCCGCAGAAACAAAATGAATCAACCGTCGCGTAAAATGCTCTATTGCTTTTATTCTTTCAACATCAGTGGCGTAAATTTCTTTCGGCAAATCAAATTGAAAATAAGGAATCTGACCGTCATAAATCGCAAATGCCGCGGAATCGGAATAGTCCGTCATAACTATCGTAATTTTATCGCCTTCTTCTAAAAATCTCCCAAAGCTCCAAGTGTGGGTTTCCACCGCGATAGATGAAATCCCTATTTCTTCAAAAATTTTAAGATAATAATCTATTTCCTCTTTTTTATTCATCCCCAAAACCGTTTCTTTCTTTTTTAAATTTTCATTTTTCAACGGCATCCAATCCGTATAAATTTCAGATTCAGGAACCGGCAAAGTTGAAACGGCGAGTCCCATCGCTCCTTCTATTTGTTCTTTATCGGCAACCATCGGGAATTCAAAAACCCGAATAAATGATTTTTTCGGCGGCAATGAAACAATAAATGACGGGAGTAAACGGCCTATTTCTTTTTTTACTTTTTGCAGCGCCAAAAAAATATTTTTCCGGTCAAGAGAATCCAAAGAAACTTCTTTTATTAAAATTTTGCCTTTTTTATCCGCAAACATTAAAACTAGCGATTTCTCCCCTATGGCTAAACTGCCAATCGGCTTGGCATGCCGGAAAAAAGAATATATCTTCTTTTTTACTTGTTTCAATTTGTTATCTGTTGCCATGATGTTTGAATTGCCTTATCGTTGGCGTCAAAAGAAATTTCTACTTGAATTTTTGATTTAATAATGCCTATTTGTCCCGTTGAAACAATGGTTCTGGAATTGCCGCTTCCGGAAACAATGATTGAAGCTGTCGCGTCGTCAACAATAAACGAATAACTGGAACAAGGCGGCGAAGCGTCAATATTGCATCTTTTATTTCTGACAACTCTTTCAAAAGCGTCTCTCGCGCCGACTTCGGCGGCGAATAAAGTTTTTTTGCTTTCCAGTTCACCATAACTGATTAATCCACCGATAAAACCACTGGATGCCACTCCGACCGCCGCGAGCAAAATAACCATCGCGATAAGAATAATTGTCGGCAAAGCCGCGACTCCTTTATTATTCATCTTAATGAAATCGTCATCTGCGTTGAATCGCCGATGTCTAAATCGCTTCTTCCCTGACTATTATAAACCATTTTTATTTTAACTTGAAGAGTTTGTTTCGCCGGGAAAGGATTATTGACCACCGTGAACAAACAAGAACCGGTTGTCGTGGCAATCACATTAGTCGTCGTAACGCTGCTGGTGGCGGCATTTTCAAACATTTTCAAGACATTATTTTCTATAAAAACCGAAGAACTGCTCGCGCCGGTGATAATGTTTAACGTATTGGAATTACAGCTCCCGGAAGTTGAAATTGAAGAAGCGTCAAATACCGCCTGCCTGATTTTTTCCGTGGCAAAACGAAGATTTTGAGAGACTTCAAATCGGGCATTGGTCAAATCGCGGCTTTTTATTGAAACCGAAAAAATATTGACCATTACCAAAGCCACCACCGACAACACGGCGATATAAATGATAAGTTCTAAAAGCGAAGTGCCTCTATTATTCATAACATTTTAAGGAGACCAATTTACTATTACATCATTAATTTGCGGCGTGGCGTTGCCGGTGGTGGAACAATCGATGCTTGAACAAAGAATTATTTTATACTGAAAATATCTTTTGTTATTATGGTCACTGAAACATTTTATCTCCGTTGATTCGGTCGGCGTCAAAACATAATAACTTGTTGGCGAACAATCGGAGCCGCCCCGAAAAGTAAATCCCGTGGACGAACTGTTGGAAGTCGCCAATTGGGCTTTAACGTTCGTGCCGACCGGTTTTGAACCGGAAACCATTATCCAATTATATTGAACGCCATTAGCCGCGTTAGTTTCAAAAACCGGCGAAACGATTTCCGTAGAAGCATAATAAACTCCCGTACCGGCCGAAGGCGGCGTAAATTGATAAGTAATAACCAGCCGCGCCTGCATAATTGAAATATCGGCTCCGGAAATATCTATTTTAAAAGTAAAATCATAGTTGCCCGGACCGACAATAACGTCGTCAAAAAAGCCGGTTAAAGTGCTGGTGCTGCCGCCGGCGTAAAGAAAATTAAAATAATTGGGCTTACCCGAAGAATCAAGCGTAAATTGATTCTGGCGCTCGGTCGGAAAACCGCCGATGTCTTTTTGTTTAATGTCCGCCGTAATTTGCTGGCTGGCCGACGCTTGGGTCACTCCCCGAATTTCGATATAAGCGTCTTTAACAATCGGGCTTTGCTCTCCGATAAAAATCGAAAAATCCGTAGAAGAGGAAGTCGGCGAAACCAAAACCGTCGGCGATTGAAAAACGAAAAATTTAATGGTTTTACTGCTTTGTTTTGTTTCTTCCGTGTTTAAAGCGCCGACTTTAAATAAAATACCGAAAAAAATCGCTAAAAAAAATGAAATGCCGACGGCAATTAGAATATCGCGTTTTTCCCGGAGCATATTGAATTATAACATTTTATTACTCAACGGAACTTGAAGTAATACCGCGAGAAGTTGAAAGGACATACCGCCAAACTTTGCCGTCGGTATTGTAATACA
>CAZLYJ010000037.1:0-3852 GCA_964563845.1 uncultured Candidatus Saccharibacteria bacterium
TCGCCGGGATGCGTTCATTGCGCTGAATTTAAAAAATACTGGGAAAGCGTTAAGGATCGATTTCCAGAAGTGGAAACGCGCGAGATTGATTTAACCAGCGACAAAGGCCAAGAGATGGTTCAGAAATATATGATTATGGCTTCCCCGGGTGTTATAATAAATGAAGAGCTTTTTTCCATCGGCGGAGTCAATAAAGAAAAATTTGAAGCGAAATTGAAAGAATTATCCGTGTCTAAATAAAAAATCTATTAAAAGGTCGTTATAAATAATAAATTAAATTAATCATGTTAAAAATATTTTCAATATCGTTTTTAGCGATTTTATTCTTATTAAGCGGGTTTGCGCCGGTAATTTTTGCTCATGGAGGCGAAGCGGATGGACACAGTGGAACAACGATGAAAATGGACGATATGATGTCGGAAATGATGGGAGAAAACAGAGCGGTTAATTGCGCGGGAATGGACTCCGTTGAGCTGATTGAAAAAGGGGAAGAATTAATGTCAAAAATGATGAGCAATGACGAAGAAAAACACGAGCTTGTGGAAGAAGCAATGGAAAAAACAGGAGGCGTAGAATTTCACGATATGATGCACATAATGATGGGGCGGATGGCAAGCGGCTGTCTTACCGATGAACAGCAGAAAGCAGTGGCTCTAAAATTAACCGCAGTCGCGCCGCAGAAAACTAATCAAACATTGCCGCTCGTAACCGGCATTGTAATCGGATTGATTGTTGGATTGGTCGGAATGTCGTTTTTCAGAAAATCTTAATCGCCAACAATGAGATAGCCGATTTGTTCAAGATGCCCTTCGCCGCAGGGGACGGAGCAGTAAAAAAGAAATTTGCCTTTTTTTGAAGCAACAAATTCAATTGAAGTTTCCTGTTTGGCGAACATTCGTTTGTTAATGCCAAAGGCCTCTATGGCAAATCCGTGGTCATAGGGGTCCTCATTAATAAGTTTGATTTTAACGGTGTCGCCGGCTTTGACGGTAATCAGTGTCGGATTCCAGATATTTTTATTTGTCGTTATATTGATTTCCACAATATTGCCGGTTGGTTTAATGGGAGCGATTTCCGGAGCGCGGAAATAAATATTGTATATAACGCCGCCGGCAATTAAAACAATAGCGAAGATAGTAATAATTATAAATTTATTCATAATGCAAGAACGGAAAATTTTTAAAATTAGAGGAATGCATTGCGCCGCGTGCGCCAATTTAATCAACAAATTTTTGTTGAAGCAAAAAGGCGTGTTGGAAGCGAACGCCAATTTCGGTTCAGAATCTTTAAACGCGCTTTATGACAATTCAGTCATTTCACCGGAACAAATGAATGTTGTTTTAAAGAAACTCGGCTACGGTCTTATTATAGCGGAAAAAGAAAGCGAAAGCGAAGAATTGGCGGAAATGGAAAGGCAGAAAGAAATTCAAAATCTTAAAAAACGGGTAATTATCAGTTTTATTTTAGCTTCACCGATAATTCTTTATTATATGAGCGTGCATATGTTTAATCTAAAACATATTCACGCTTTTTGCGTTGGCGGAGGAGGATTAGTAGCCGGTCTTGTAAGTGGATGTCAAGGTGGTTGGCTTTTAGATTTTAATTGGATATTTTTCGCGATGACCACGCCGATTCAGTTGGGAGTTGGCTGGGTGTTTTACAAAAATGCTTGGACCGCCATGCGCGTTGGTTCAGCTTCAATGGATGTTCTGGTGGTTTTGGGAACAAGCGCGGCTTATTTGATTTCAGTTATAGGTTTTCTTTTTTCTGATATTGCTTTTTTGCGCCAGTATTGGAGCGGGTTGGATCATCCTTTTTGGGAGTCTTCAGCGGCTTTGGTTTCTTTTATTATTCTCGGCCGTTATTTTGAAGCCCGGTCCAAAGGTCGGGTAACATCGGCAATTCGCAAATTAATGAATTTAGCGCCGAAAACCGCGATTGTTATACGCGATAATAAAGAGTTTGAAATTCCCGCAAGCGAACTGAAAATCGACGATATTTTTTTGGTAAAACCGGGAGCCAATGTGCCGACCGACGGCGTTATTATTGAAGGTAAATCGTCAATTGACGAAAAAGTGGTAACCGGCGAATCAATGCCGGTTGGCAAAAACGCGGGCGACGAAGTGATAGGCGCGACTAATAACACTTACGGCCTTTTGAAATGCCGCGCCAAAAAAGTGGGAAAAGACACTTTGCTTTTTCAAATTATTAAAATGGTTCGTGAAGCCCAATCGTCAAAAGCTTCAATTCAGGATGTAGCTGACAGAGTGTCGGAAAAATTCGTGCCCATTGTCATTGTCTTCGCTTTATTGGTTTTTTCAATGTGGTATTTTATTCTCGGTTATCCGGCGATTACTTCAATGATTTTTATGGTGGCGGTTTTGGTTATTTCCTGTCCTTGCGCCTTGGGGTTGGCAACCCCAACGGCTTTAATGGTTGGCACGGCTCGCGGAGCGCAATCAGGAATTTTAATAAAAGGCGGTAAAGCGCTTGAAGGCGCTTATAAAATCAATACTGTGTGTCTTGATAAGACCGGCACCTTGACCAAAGGCGAACCGGCGGTAACAGACGCAATTGCTTTGGCTGATTTGTCAAAGGAAGAAATGTTAAAAATCGCCGCTATTGCCGAGCGCGGTTCCGAGCATCCTCTTGCTCAAGCGATTGTCAAAATTTCAACCAATGTTCCGGAACCAAAAGAATTCTCAGCGCTTTCGGGCCGTGGCATTAAAGCGCGCTATGAAGGCAAAACAATTTTAGTCGGCAACGAGCTTTTAATGGCTGAAAATAATTTGGATATTTCTCCGTATAAAAAAGTTTATGAAGATTTGCAAGATCAGGCAAAAACCGTTGTTTTTGTCGTTTATAACGGAAAAATTATCGGTCTTGTCGCTTTGGCCGACACTTTGAAAGATTATGTCAAAGAAGCGATTGCGGAGCTTAAAAAAATGAAGAAAGAAATTATTATGATTACCGGCGATAATGAAAAAACCGCCAAAGCGATTGCTTCAAATCTCGGCATTGACAATTATTTTGCTAAAGTTTTGCCGGAGAGAAAAGAGGAATTAATAGCCAATCTGCAAAAACAAGGTAAGGTGGTGGCAATGGTTGGAGACGGCATTAATGACGCGCCGGCTTTGGCAAAAGCTGATTTGGGCATCGCGGTCGGTTCTGGTACCGATGTGGCGATTGAAACCGGCGATATTATTTTAATCAAAGACGATATTCGCGATGTGGTCACCGCCATTGATTTATCCAGAAAAACAATTCATAAGATTTGGCAGAATTTTTTTTGGGCGTTTATTTATAATATAATCGCCATTCCCATTGCCGCTGGAATTCATTTATTTATTACTCAAACTGCCGGCGTTCCGGCTCCTTGGGTGGTGGAAACGGCAAATTCTTTAGGCAATACTCTTGGTCAAATATTTTTAAATCTCTCTCAGTCATCGCTAAGGCCGGAAATTGCCGGCTTTGCTATGGCGTTTTCTTCGGTGTCAGTGGTAATGAATTCTCTTTTACTTAATCGTTACAAAGAGCCGAAATTTGCGCGACAGACAAAAGAGAAGTAAAATAGTAAAATGACAAAGAAAAATTTTAACATAGAAGGAATGCATTGTGGGGCTTGCGCCATTGGCATTGAGATGTTTTTGGCCAATACGGAAGGAGTTGGTTCAGCGAAAGTTTTATTTGAAGAAAAAAAAGCCGAAGTGGAGTATGATGAGAATAAAGTAAATGATGATAAAGTGATTAAAGCCATTGAGGAAGCGGGATTTAAAGCGCAAGTAATTTCTTAAAATTTATGGACTGGTATACTTTTCTTATTATAACTCATCTTATCGGAACGGTTTTGGG
>CAZLYJ010000038.1:0-3765 GCA_964563845.1 uncultured Candidatus Saccharibacteria bacterium
CTTAACCTTCTTCCCTATTTTAGAAATTGTTTCGTTTACAAAAATCCGATTCATAATCTTAAAATTTTAACAGATAAAAAACCTTTTCGCAAGATAGTTTTAATGTTATATTGGAAATAATCATATGAAAAAGAGCACACAAAAATTTCCTTCCCATTTTGATGAACCGCTCCGGCGGAAAATTGCCGTGCAATTCGCGCAGAAAGAAATGAGAAAATTACTTCCGCAGTTGCGCGACGCTTCAATTTGGCAATCAATAGATAAACAAATAGAAGAATGGCCAGAAAAACTTGGAATGATAGCATTTTTGAACGGAATTCATGGCGTTTCCATGGGATTCAGCTCAAAAAGTTTAATTCCCCTGATTACCTCTCTTAACATAAAATGGGCCGAAAAAGATTTGCCGGTTGAGGAGTTGTGGTTTGGAGGCAAATTTTTCACGGTCAGCCACTTAGAAAACGCGGAATCAGCCGCAACAGTTAAAAAACAATTATTTTTATCTAAAAACAAAAAGCTTCTTGAAGAAACTATAGAAGTCATGAAAGAAAAAGCGGCGGAAACAGCTCCGCGGGACGATTATCCTATTTTTGTTGTCCGTAAAGAAGGAAAACTTAAAGTTATAGACGGCAACCGCCGCCTGCTCAAAGCAATTACCAATAAACAAAAATCAATCAAGGCATATGTTGGAGAACCGGTCGGCAAGCCGCCTATTTATGAACATTGGGTGCCAACACAGATTCTTGTTGAACTTGTTTTCTGGCACAAACAACAAACTTTGGCCGGACGAGACACGACAGACGCGACCGCTAAAGTTATTACCGAATTAATCCGCGATACATCTTCCGGCCGCCGCGAATTCGCGGAACACGGCATCCACCGCGATGACAAAATCCATATGAAATTATTTAACGCGGTAAAGAAAATCCTTGCGGATTACAAAATAACTATCAGTTAATAAAAGCAGATTACGGATTTTAAACCGATCGGAAAAATATCCGTAATTTAATTTTCAATATTATATTTATTTACCATGCTTCTCTTTTGTATCATAACTTTCCTATAGGATTCTTGTGATACAAATAATACAAAATAATAAAAATAACCGCCTCGCAAGACGGTTGTTTTTATCTTCCTAATTTAATTAACTTCGCTTCAATAAATTCATCCAAATCGCCGTCTAGGACTTTTTGGATTTTCTTCCTGAAACAAGATAAAACACATCACCACCGGCTTTATGATATTTTTTTTGCTTTACAGCGTTTTGAAAAGCTTCAAAATCCTGCTCAGATAATCGCCACATTGTTTCAAAAAATTTTTCTGACGCACCGCCCGCCATTAATCTTTTTTTAGATTTTTTTCTATCCCATCCCCCGGTTTTTTCTTTTTTCCACTCCATCAATTGTTTTAAAAGAATTTGTTGTTCCTTTTCTTTATACGGTGGAAAAATTGGAAGCGTTTTATCAGATTGAAAAACTTTTATATCTTTTAGTCCCGACTTGGCAAATAGTCCCGGCAGTAAATCGCCCAAAGAATTATTTCCTTCACCTAACAGAATTTTGCCTCGTTCATAGCGAAGAAGATATTTAAAAATTTTTACTAAAGATTCTACCGATTTTTTGGCAGTAAGCGAATTAAAATCTAATCCTTCAAATATATTATTGGGTTCAGCACAAATTATAAGTCCTCCCGGCTTTGCAATTCTAATCATTTCTTTTAAAGCTATTTCCGGGTTTTTAAGATGAATAAGTAAAGTTTGGCAAGTAACTACGTCAAAAGAATGGGATTGAAACGGAAGATGCACGGCATCTCCGATTATAAAGGAATAGGAATTTTTTGAAATTTTAGGATATGCACGATGAAACTCAATGGGCGCTTTCTTAATATACTCTTGCTCCAAATCAATTCCAACAAGTTTTGAATTCGGTTTAAGAAATTGATAAATAAGCCGTGACCAATGCCCCGTACCGCAACCAATATCAGCAATAGAACTTGCATCGCTTAAATTCCACCGCTTTGCCATAAGTTCAAGAAAATCATGATTCCACCAAAGATCGCGGTATTTTCCGAAAAACGCTTCGGAGTGTTTTAATTTTTTCTTCATCATTTATTTCCCTAATTTTATTAATGCTGCCTCAATAAATTCGTCCAAGTCGCCGTCGAGGACTTTTTGAGTTTGGGAGGTTTCGTAATCGGTTCGATGGTCTTTGACCATTTGGTACGGATGAAGCACGTACGAGCGGATTTGGGCGCCCCACTCGGCCGCCTTTTTTATTTTTTTGGTTTTCGCCAGTTCCGCTTCTTCTTTTTTTAATTGAAGCACGTGAAGTTTTGACGCTAAAATCTGCATTGCTTTTTCCCTGTTTTGCTGCTGGGAACGTTCTGTCTGAACCGCCACGGCGATTCCCGTCGGCAAATGCGTAATTCTTACCGCCGTTTCCCTTTTATTAACATTCTGCCCGCCGGCTCCGGAAGAACGGAATAAATCGATTCTTAAATCATCCGGTTTTATTTCAATGTCTTTCGCTTCTATTTCCGGTAGCACTTCCAGCGCGGCAAAAGATGTGTGGCGCAGTTTTGTCGGCGAAAACGGCGAGATTCTCACCAGACGATGCACGCCGGCTTCATTTTTTAAATATCCATAAGCGTAAGAACCATTAACTTCCAAAGTGACGCTTTTTATCCCGCCCTCTTCGCCAAGCGACTCATGTAAAACATTCGCATCCCAGCCGCGCGATTCCACAAATCGACTGTACATTCTAAAAAGCATACTCGCCCAGTCCTGCGCGTCGCGGCCGCCAACGCCGGAAGAAATGGTGATAATGGCGTTGTTTTTGTCGTATTTTCCGCCAAGAAAAACCTTGAGCTCGTGTTTTTTAAACCGCGCCTCAAAAGCAGTAAGTTTTTCCGAGACCTCTTTAAGAAGTTTCTCGTCGTTTTCTTTTTCGGCAATATCCAAAAGTTCAATCAAGTCCTGCGCTTCAGTTTCAAAATCGCTTTGGGTTTTAATTTCTTTTTCAAGCTCGGCGATTTCTTTTGAAACCACCCTTGCATTATCCTGGTCTTTCCAAAAATCCGGCTGCTCGCTTTGTGTTTTTAGTTTTTCGATTTGCGCTTTCTTCCCGGGCAAGTCAAAGCCGGTCCGCGGTGAAGCGGCTCCGGTTAAGTAATTCTTGAATTTTATCTCTCAAATTTTCTGTCATAATTTGATTATTTTAGCACAAAAACAAGAACCCCGCAATGCGGGGTCAAGCTTCTATTTTAGATAATATCGGATCAGAGATGTTCATCAAGTTCATTAACATCTCAGAATATTTCTCAAATTCTTCTTTTCTCCGAAACCATTCCCAGCGTTCAATATAATGCCATTGACCGCCGGATTTATGGAGAACAACCTCGTAATATGCATTTGTATAAGGCAATTTTACAATCTGGCCTTCTATTTCTACGTATTCCTGATATGGATTCTGTTTAACAAATTTATAACCTTTATTTTCAAATTGCTTTCTCGTTAAAAATTTCCGTTTATTCATTTCTTGCCTCCACGTCTTGCTTTTGAAAAGCAGACTGAATTTTATAATTAACCATATTCTATAGTATTTTCTATAACTTGTCAAGTTGAATATTTTTAGAAATAATATATAATCAAATAAAAATATAACTTTTAAAAGAGGGTACGATATGGACTACGGTCTGCTGTGCCCAAAATGCGGGAAAGAACCTTCACAAGGAACTTTACTTTTTATTCCTTCATGGTCTATACGTCGC
>CAZLYJ010000039.1:0-3257 GCA_964563845.1 uncultured Candidatus Saccharibacteria bacterium
GCAAGAACCGATTGACCCCCGAAAGATTCAGTTATTAATAAAGTTTTTATTTTTTTTCTGGCCGCGTAAATGCCGGCCGCCACGCCCGCCGGCCCGCCGCCGATAATAATAAGATCGTACATTTTATTTCAGCGCGTTATCTATTTCCGTCCGATTAAAACCGACAATAATCGTTCCATTAATATCAATTACCGGCACCCCCATCTGACTGGACTTGCTAATCATTTCCTCGCGCGCCTTTGTATCGAAAGAAACATCTGCTTCTTCATATTCTATTTTTTTCTCCTTAAAATAATTTTTAGCCATGTCGCAATATGGACAAGTCGGAGTGCTGTAAATTTTTATCATAATTTGAATACAGACTACAGTCTACAGACTACGGCATTATCGCCGTAGCCTGTAGTCTGTAAACTGCAAATATTACTATTGCGTCATTGACGGAGCAGAAGACACCTTGTTGCCGAATAACTGCCAGAGGGCTAAAATTGCCACTAGCACGCCGGCAATAACATTGCTCCACAGCGCCGGCGCGAAAGCGGAAAAGCCCAAAACCCACGGGGAAATTACAACCCAAACGCCCAGAACCAAAATAGCCCAATTAATCCACTTTATAAACATAAATTTAGTAATTTTGATAATCTTTGCGACCTTTGAATAAATTATACACAAAATTGATATCCTTATTCAATATGATACTATAAAATAATTATTTTCATCAATAGCCGCTGGGTTAAATGGTTAAAAAAATAAAAGAGTTTCTTTTTCAAAATAAAAATATCCGCCAGACAATCGCCAAGAACGCTTTTTGGCTGTCTTTTGGAGAAATTATCGGCCGAATTTTACGAGCCGGCGTTGTTATTTATTCCGCCCGAATTTTAGGAGCCGAACAATGGGGTGTTTTTTCTTACGCAATCACGCTGGCCGCCATGTTCACGATTTTTTCCGATATCGGCCTAAGTTCCGTTTTAACGCGCGAAGCGGCCAAAGACCCATTAAACCGTGACCGCTATTTTTCAACTATCTTCGTTTTTAAAATTATTCTGATAATTATTCTTTTTGCCGCCATTCTATTGGGAACTCCCTATTTTACTAAAATCCCCCTTTCGCGAATGCTCATACTTCTAACAGCCCTAATGATTGTTTTTGATTCTTTGCAAAATTTCGGAAAAGCCCTTTTCAGAGCCATTGAAAAAATGGAACGGGAAGCTCTAATAAATATTATAACGCAAAGCGTTATTCTTATCGCCGGAATGTTCGTTCTTTTCAAATATCCCTCGCCGGAAAATTTGGCTTTTGCCTATGTTATCGGCAGCGCCGTTGGCTTAATTGCCGGCGTTTCTTTTTTACTGCCATTCCTAAAAAAAATTTTTTCCCATTTTGATATAAATCTTTTTAAACCAATCGTCGCCGCCGCTTGGCCGTTCGGAATAGTCGGAGTTTTAGGAGCGGTGATGATAAACACCGATACGATTATGATCGGTTGGTTGGAAAACGCCAAAGCGGTGGGATTTTACGCCGCCGCCCAAAAACCGATTATGCTTTTATATATTTTCCCATCGCTGATCGCCGGCGCTTTTTTTCCGGTTTTCAGCCGCCTTGCCGGAAAAGACGACGAGCAATTTCACTCTCTTTTGGAAAAGGGGCTATCTTTCATTTTTCTTTTGGCTTTGCCGTTTTCAATCGGAATTCTTTTAACCGCCCCCCAGATCATCAATCTTCTTTACGGCGCCGAATATCAGTCGGCAACCGCCTCTCTTCAAATTCTCGCCCTGACTATTATTACCGCCTATTCTGCCAGCATAATTGCCAATTCGATTTTCGCCTACAACCGCCAGAAAATTTTAATCGGCTACGCTGTCATCGGCGCTCTGGGCAATGTTATTCTCAATGCTCTTTTTATTCCTTTTTGGGGGATTGAAGGCGCCGCCCTTTCAACTATTTTCACTCAAATTTTGAGCGTCGGCTACGCTTGGTGGAAAATGAAAAAAATAAATAATTTTTCCGTTTTTAAAAATCTTAAAAAGATTATCCCAGCCGCGCTTTTAATGGCGATTTTTGTCAGATTGCTTCAACTTCTTGATTTACCGCTTTTAATCATCATTTTGGTAGCCGGCGCTTTCTATTTTTTAACGCTTTTGATTCTCAAAGAAAAGCTTCTGTTTCAAATGCGCTCATTGTTAAAAAGTTGATTATTCCCCTTAATTCTGATAAATTTCGTAAAATATGAATTACGCCGAAGCCAAAAACGCCATCAAGAAAAAACGCTTTACAACAGCGGTTATTGGACTGGGTTATGTCGGACTACCGCTGATTTTAATAATGGCCAAAGCCGGCTTAAAAGTCGTCGGTCTTGATATCGATAAAAAACGAATTAAACAAATTAACAGCGGTAAAAGCCCGGTGATTGATATTAAAGACGACGAGCTTCGCCAAATCCTGAAAAAATTCAAAGCCACCAGTAATTGGAAAGAAATCAAAAAAGCCGATGTCATTATTATCGCCGTTCCAACGCCTTTGACAAAAAATAAAACACCCGACACCTCGGCCATTGAGTCGGCCGGCAAGCAAATCGCCAAGTTTATGAAAAAAGGCGCGCTGGTAATTCTGGAAAGCACTTCTTACCCCGGGACAACCGAAGAACTATTAAAACCTATTTTGGAAAAATCGGGATTTAAAGCCGGTAAAGATTTTCACTTGGCTTTCGCGCCGGAACGCATTGATCCGGGAAATAAACAATTCGCGCTCATTGATATCCCCAAAGTCGTCGGCGGTATCAATAAAGAATCAACCGAATTGGCAACGGCTTTTTATCTGGCTTTTCTTAAAAAAATCCATAAGGTTTCATCGCCAAAAATCGCCGAAATGAGCAAAATTTACGAAAATATATTCCGCTTGGTTAATATCTCGCTGGTCAATGAATTAAAAATGATCGCCGACAAAATGGGGATTGATTTTTGGGAAGTGATTGAAGCGGCCAAAACAAAACCCTACGGCTTTATGCCGTTTTATCCCGGACCGGGAGTCGGCGGACACTGCATTCCGCTTGACCCATTTTATCTTTCCTGGAAAGCGCGGGAATACAATTTTTTCACCCGTTTCATTGACTTGGCCGGCGAAATCAACGAATTGATGCCGCATCACGTTGTAACGAAAATCATCTGGGCGTTGAATCTTTATAAAAAACCAATCCGCGATTCAAAAGTTTTAATCCTCGGCGTTGCCTATAAAAAAGATGTTGCCGACTATCGCGAATCGCC
>CAZLYJ010000040.1:0-3032 GCA_964563845.1 uncultured Candidatus Saccharibacteria bacterium
CGATGTATTTTACGGTCTGGGGATTGTATAAGCTGCGATAAGCGCGCCAGAAAAGGTCGTAATTAGAATAAACAGACCACACCTTGGCGCCTTCAACCATTTTCTGGCCCGCGAGCGTTTTGTCTTGAACGGAAGCGATAACGCAAACGTCGTGAAGCGCACGCTTAAAACCCCGCGCCATTGAACGCGCCATACTAGCCGCTCCTCCGCCATCTTCAAAGGAATCTGATAAAATTAGAATCTTCATTTATTTTAAATAGATTTTTTCGCTATTACTATTATGTCTATAAAAAAATGATCATTTGTTTTACCGGCGAATATTTTGTCTAATAAAATTGATAAATTGCCCGATACGTAAAAAAGCGAATTAAAAATTCTTCTCAATATTTTTCTTTTATGAAGAGACAAGCCGATTTTAATGAACCTGTTAAAAAATTGGTTGGTAACGCTGAACACTCCCAAACCCACTTTTTCGCATTCAAGGACTTCAAATCCGTTTTTGGTTAAAAGCAGCTTAATTCCATTGGGAGTGAATCTCCAATAATTAAGATCTTCGGCGCCAATATTTAATCCAGGAACTGTTATCATCAAAGTTCCTTCTTTTTTTAATATTCTATGAAATTCTTTAACGGCCTTTTCCGGATGAGGAAGATCGTCCAAAACCAAGCCGCAAAAAATGCTGTCAAAGGAATCGCCTGTAACCATCGGCATAGATTGAGCGTCGCTTACGATATCCGGCTTAAACTCCGGATTGTAATCCAGAGACACATAATCGGTTATATTTTTGAATAAATTTAAATATCTGCTTTTTCCGCTGCTTCCGACGTCCAACATCCTTCCTTTCAGATAATGGGCGTGTTTTGCGATACTTTTTTCCAATAAGTATCTTTCTATTTGGTAAATCATTTATTTTCTATCCTATTTAGTAAATCGCCATTGGTCAAATAAATGCAATCTTTATTGCGCGAAATATATTTTAATAAATTTTCAAAATCTTTCCACATTTTATATTTCTCAATTTCCCAGGAATGCCCCCAGATATGAAAAACGCCGCCTTCGGCGCAAGCGCGGTCAAACATCGCCAAAGCGAGATTCTGCCAGGAAAATACTGCCGCCGGCCGCAGTCGGCGGCTAATAATTTTAGGAAAATTATAAAACAGCGGTTTTAGCCACGCCATTGCGCTTGAAGCGCCGGGCCTAAAAGGATATGGATAAACATGCAAAGAAGTTGGCATTTCAAAAGTATCTTCCGTCAAATCCCAAGACCAATCCTTGGTTGTTCGCGCGCCGAGAAAACCGCAGGAGCTGACAATCCGCTTAATTTCTTCATTATAATCCCCGAAAGGATAAGCAAACATTTCTATCTGTTTATTGATAATTTTTTCCAACATCGCTTTGGAATTTCTGATCTCTTCTGTAGCAGCGCCAATGTCTATAGTACCCAAGCGCGGATGATTTATGGTATGGGCTCCAATCTCGTGTCTTTTTGAAATTTCTCTAATATCATCATCGCTAAGGCGACTGTCCTGATTTATCGCTACATAAAAAGTCCCCTTAAAGCCGTATTTATCCAGAAGAGAAATAATGCGTTTATCCAGCGCGTCGCCATCGTCCCAGCTTGTTGTTACAAATATTTTTTTCATAATTCCGAATTTTTCACCGCCGAGTTTATGGCGCGCCAAAACTTACGTTTCAGCCAAAGAACCGCGATTTTTTTCTTTAATTTTTTATGTTCAAAAGAATTCTGAAAACTGCTGTTTCCAAAATGCCATCCTTTTCCGCTGGTATCAGAAGCTCGTTTGTTATTATAAATTTCTGTAATCTCATTTATCATTTTCACTTTTTCCTGAAAGATTTTAGGCTGAAAAACTGGCATTTCTTCTAAATTGCTGAAAGTGTTTTTCCGCATATTATCGCTTAACAAGCCGTGCTCGGAAATGAGGCCCAATAAAAAGGCAGCCAATCCCAGCGGCTCGAAAACAACATAAAAATCAACAGTTCTGGAATACCAACCGAATCCTACTTTAAATTCTTGGCAAGAATCAATTGATAATTTTAGAGCCTGCGATGGAGTTTTGACAAAATCGGTAAAAACGCGCCGGTCTCCAAAAGAATTGAGATAAATGTTCTTTGATTTTTTATCCAAAAAAGAACTGCTTAAAAAATTAGTTTTTTTTATCCCCAAGTCCCCAACGCGTTTCAAGCGAGAATGCCTGCCGGCCCAGTCGCTCAAGGAAAAAGCGGCTTCAAAACCAATGAGCAGGCCTTCGTAGAATAATTTTATCAATCTCCGGACGGCTTGCCGCTCGTCAATTTTAAACCAGTTGGCTCTTAAATCCTGGAGGTCTTCGGGAAAAGTAGAATTAATTTTTCTATCGGTAATATTATTAACCTCGCGGATAATATAAACGTAAGTTTTAATCGTTTCTAAAATATGCCTCACCGGCAACTCTTTTTTGGCATAAAGGAGGATGGTTGGGCTTATTGCTGTTAAGTCCTCTTCAACGCGAACCAAGCTTAAAACATCCAGTACGTCTTTGGCAAATTTTATATTTTCAAAATTTACATCCCTTTCAATGCCATCCTGTTTATATAATAATCTCTGGCCATTGGGCCATATATTTGTTGTCCAAGGGTCAAAATAAAGCATTTTTCGGTAATGTTTTTCCGTAAAAAGCGTAATCTGATGGCTCATCAGATATCTGGTTTTTGGAGAAAGCGCCGGCCGTGCGGGAAGGCCCATTTTTTCCGCGTCATCCGAAAATACCGCCCAAAAATCCATATCTGATATGCCGGGATACGGAATATAGCCGTATTCAAACAGGGCGACAAGCCCGAGAGTATTGCGGATTTGGTTGATTATTTCAACCCGCGCCTCGTCATAATCCGCTTCTTTGCACTCAATCGGAAAATCATACGCGCGCCAGCCGTCTACTTCTATTGTTTTTTGATTCTTAAAATTCATAAAATTGATATCAATATTTTCCGAATGTCCCGCTCAGTCATTTTTTTTGGATTATTTTTAAGGCGTT
>CAZLYJ010000041.1:0-2314 GCA_964563845.1 uncultured Candidatus Saccharibacteria bacterium
GTTTACGGCCCGGATGGAAGAAGACCTTGATGACATTGCCGATGGGAAAAAGAAATGGCAGCCGGTAATAAAAGAATTTTGGGTGCCATTTAAAGAAAATCTTGATAAAAAATCGGAAGAGTTGAGTAAAGAAAAAATTGCCATCGAAAAAACAGAATTAAAATGTCCTCTATGTGAAAAGGATTTAATAATAAGAATGAGCCGCTACGGAAAATTTTATGCTTGCACAGGATTTCCGGCCTGCAAGTACACCGCGCCGCTTGATCCGAAAGAAAGGGGTGAGCAGGAAGAGCTCGGCCCCTGCTCGAAATGCGAAACCGGCCGCATCGTCAGAAGACGGACAAAAAAAGGCCGGACTTTTTGGGGCTGTTCCAATTGGCCAAAGTGCGACTGGGCCAGTTGGCAGAATCCCATTGTCAAAGAAGAAACCCAAAAAGAATAATCAAATTTTGTTTTGTCCGCATAACGTATCTCGAGAGATATTGTGCGGTCAATTTTAAAATCCCCGCAAGGGGATTTTTTGAATTTTTCTTATTTATTTTTTGAGCGGCACCAAATCTTTTAAAAGAAAAACCCTTATTATTATGGGATTGTTTTCATCTTTATTACTAAATAATCTGAAAGCGATTAACTCCTTGCCGTTGTATTTGGCTTCGCTCCTGATATAGTCACCAGTTATCCATTTCCCATTTTCGGTTTTTAGCATTGCATTTCTAGAAACTAAGAATTTGTTGGACTCTTCAGGTTTGTTAATTTTAAATAAAATTTTAGCAAATAATTCTAATTTATAACCATTGCCATTATCGGGAAACCAGATGCTCATCATAATTCTATGCTTATTAAGATCTTCATGAAATCGTCTTACGATTCCATAATTTTTGTCTTTTCTTTCATCTATTACCGGCCAATTTTCGGCCTGTTCCATAATCGCAATATAATCTTCCTGAATTTGAACCAGTTTTTCCGCCGACCAAGCTCTGTTAATCTTAAGGGAAACAATAATAAATATAAGCAGTATAAAGCAAATAAAAAAGACGCGAGTAAAAAAGATGGCAAGGAGATTAAAAGAAATAACCTTTGGTGGGCGTCTAGAGCACAGATAAGAAATTAAAACGCCGGTGCCAAATCCGACTAAGCCAACTAAAAGTGCGGGTTTAAAAACAAAAAGTTTATTATCTAATAATCGAGGAATAATAGTAAGAATAATTGTAGACGCAAGTCCAAAATATAATCCAAACCAAATTCTTTTGCTCATTTATTACCCCCTTCTTTGTTAACGAACTAAAAAACGAAAAATATGCTTTCAAGATTAAAACAATATCATTGTATTGTCAAATAGTTGTTTTGGCGCGCCTATCAGGATCAAAAATAGCAGAATCCGCAAAAAAATCCCCCTCCGTAAATCGCATAACCCGTATAACCGCATAAGACATCTCGAGAGATCTTATGCGGTCAATTTCAAAATCCCCGCGAGGGGATTTTTGATTTGAAACTTAATAATAAAAATGTCTTGAGGCCAGTGTTTCGCCCGACCTTAGGATTTGTTTTGCCGGCGGGTTGCCTGGTATTAACAATTCTGTTTCTTTAATCGTAACAATCCTCACTGTGAAAACTCGTTTGCCGTCAACCCGATCTTCGGGGAAAAATTTTATTTCGTTCGGTTCGACAAAATTTGTCCACTTACCATCTTCGTTTTTTATATTCCAAATCGCATTTGTGAATATGTATTTTTTATTCTTGATGTCAAATTCAATATTGTCGCCATAAGCGAAATTTTCCAAGTCCCAATAAAGCTCGGAATTGAAATTTCCTAGACTTTTGAATTGGCCGCGATATTTATGAACAAAAGTAATGAGTTTTAGGGGCGACGAAGAAATAATTATGTCGACTGTATCCCAATTATCCCGATCAATGATAAATTTTCCGAAATCTGAGTTTTTATTTTCCGCCGGCCAAGCTTTTTCCACTTTACTTAACAAAAATCCACTAAGCACTAAAATCACAACAACAAAAAACATCCAGTACCACGCGGTCTTAACCGTGGCTTTGACGCCAGCCGAACTGAACGATAGTGATATGGCAAATACGATTAGTCCGGACAGGACGGCTGGCATAAAAAATTCTTTGCTTTGTTGCCATCGTATCGAGCCGATTAACAAAGCTAATATTAATCCGCCGGCAAAAGAACTTAAAATAAGTTTTTTTGATATACTCATTTATCCCTCTTTTCTTTGTTAACGAACTAAAAAACGCAAAATGTGCTTTCAAGATTAAAATAAAATCATCATCTTGTCAAATAGTAATTTTTGGAGTT
>CAZLYJ010000042.1:0-2199 GCA_964563845.1 uncultured Candidatus Saccharibacteria bacterium
AATCGGGGCTTAAAGCCGGTAAAGATTTTTATTTGGCATTCGCGCCGGAACGCATTGACCCGGGAAATAAACAATTCGCGCTCATTGATATCCCCAAAGTCGTCGGCGGCGTCAATAAAGAATCAACCGAATTGGCAACGGCTTTTTACCTGGCTTTTCTCAAAAAAATCCATAAAGTTTCCTCCCCAAGAGTCGCTGAAATGAGCAAAATTTACGAAAATATCTTCCGTTTGGTCAACATCTCGCTGGTTAACGAATTAAAAATGATCGCCGACAAAATGGAAATTGATTTTTGGGAAGTGATTGAAGCGGCCAAAACAAAACCCTACGGTTTTATGCCGTTTTATCCCGGACCGGGAGTCGGCGGGCACTGCATCCCCCTTGATCCGTTTTATCTTTCCTGGAAAGCGCGGGAATACAATTTTTTCACTCGCTTCATTGACCTCGCGGGAGAGATTAACGAACTTATGCCTCATCATGTGGTGACTAAAATCATTTGGACATTGAATCTTTATAAAAAATCGGTTCGCGATTCAAAAATTTTAATCCTCGGCGTTGCCTATAAAAAAGATGTTGCCGACTATCGCGAATCGCCGGCAATCCCGATTATCTGGGACCTTTTAAGAAAGGGGGCGGAAGTTATTTATAACGACCCGTTTATTCCCGAAATAGAAATCAACGGCAAAACGTTGAATTCCAAACCGCTTAATAAAAATCTAATAAAAAGCGCCGATTGCATCGTTATCTTGACCAATCATTCAGCATACGATTATTCTATGATTGTTAAAGAAGCAAAATTATTGATAGACACCAGAGGCGTTATTAAAGAGAAATCGCCAAAAATTTTTAATTAAAATTATGAAATTTTCAATTATCGGAACTGGTTTTATTTTCCCCGCCCATGCGGAAGCAATCCGCCATATCGGCGGCAAAATTCGGCACGTTGTGAATACCGCGCACGGAGAAGACACGTGGAGAAAAATGATTGAAACTACCGATGCTGACTGTATCGTAATTCTCTCTCCAAACGATCTTCATTTTCCAATGGCAATGGCCACGGTCGAAGCCGGCAAAATTGCGCTTGTTGAAAAGCCACTGACGATAAAATCGAGCGATGCGGAAATTTTGGCGACCAAACCGAATGTTTTTACCATTTTACAACTACGCCACCATCCCCTTTTCAAAGAACTAAAAGCTAATGTAAACGACCGCCAAAACTACGACATAGAAATGGATATTTCCGTCCACCGCGACGAAAAATATTACAAAAGCTGGAAAGGAACAAAAGAAAGAAGCGGCGGCGTTCTTTTTAATCTGGGAATCCATTATTTTGAATTGCTAATACATTTATTTGGAGAACCAACGGAAATTTCCACCTTCTCGCTTAACGACAAAACCGGCATTGGCACCATTAAAGGAAAAAATTATTCCTGCCGCTGGAAAGTTTCCACCGATGAAAAAAAAGATAATCAACGACGAGTATTTAAAATAAATAGCGTCAATTATAATTATTCCTCAAAAGATAATTTATCTTTTGAAAATCTTCATCGCCATGTTTATGAAGATTTACTCCAGGGAATGGGAACCACACCGAATGAAGCCATAAAATCAATCCGATTAATAGAAAAACTTTATGAAGCGGCGGTCACCGGCTTACCAATAAAAATTGAAAAATTATGATTGGCAAGAATACCATTATCTATCATCCGGAACTTTCCAATATCGCCGAAGAAGCGACGATCGGCGACGATTGCAAAATTCATTCCCACGTCTGGATCGGCAAAAAAGTAAAAATCGGCAATCGTTGTAAAATCCAATCTTTTGCCTTCATCCCCGATGGGATCACCCTGGAAGACGAAGTTTTCGTCGGTCCGCATGCTTGTTTTTTAAACGACAAACATCCGCCATCTCACGGCAAGGAATGGACTCCTATTCTGGTAAAACAAGGCGCGGTAATCGGCGCCAACGCGACAATTCTCCCGGGCATTATTATTGGAGAAAAAGCCGTTATTGGCGCCGGAGCGGTGGTCACGAAAAACGTTCCCGCCGGAGAAACATGGGCCGGCGTTCCCGCCAAAAAAATAAAATGAATAATATAAAATTCGTTGACCTCCCGGCTCAATATAAAACCGTCAAAAAGAAAATTGATAACGCCGTTCTGGAACTGATAAAGAACGGCAAATTTATTTTAGGAGATAA
>CAZLYJ010000043.1:0-2168 GCA_964563845.1 uncultured Candidatus Saccharibacteria bacterium
CTTAACCTTCTTCCCTATTTTAGAAATTGTTTCGTTTACAAAAATCCGATTCATATTATTTTGTAACTATAATCAAATAATCTTTAAAATCTAAATAATTATTTTTCTGATGTTTTTTAATTTTATCTAAAAACTTTTTACTTTCTTTTTCACATGGATATAAATTTGTATTGTGAATAAAGCGATAAAAAGATTTTAAATCAAAAAGCTTCTTTGTGCTTAATATGTCTCCGATATATATTCGCATTTTTAATTTCATTATTCTATTATTAAATTTCAGCTTTTTGTAAAAATCAATAATATATTGGGCATAATTAAATTCCGGATAAATTTTTCGTAACATAATTTTGTAATGGTCGCTTTCTTCCGGAAGCGTCAGTATCAATAATTTTCCACCTTTATCAAGTAAACCCATGAGTTTCTTAAGCTGTTCCTGATAATCTTTTTCATTAAGTGACCAGTAATAATTGGTATGGATAGTGAAAATAATATCGTATTTATGTTCCGGCTGAAATGTCGCGAGAAGCCTGTTATAAATCGTTCTGATATTATTTTCTGGAGTTAAATTAGCTTCCGCAATTGCGAGAGCGTCTTTATTGGGCTCTACTAAATCGCAAATATACGGCCGCTCTACCCTATCTAGAATTTGTTTTGTTGTATGTCCTTCGCCACAACCAATATCTAATAGGCGAATTTTTTTATTAAAAGGTTTATAATTTGAGATTTCTTTTGCTATTGAAAAAACAATATTAAGCCAGTCCTCATTGAGACCTCGAATATAAATATTTTCATATACGTCAGAAAATTCTTTTTCGCCCCAAAAATGCCATTTAGCCATATTTTAAAATCAAAATGTTTTAATTTTATACAATATATTTTACCAAAAAAACAACCGCCTCGCAAGGCGGTTATTTATTTCCCTAATTTTATTAATTCCGCTTCTATAAATTCGTCTAAATCGCCATCCAAAACCTTTTGGGTTTGAGAGGTTTCGTAGCCGGTGCGATGGTCTTTGACCATTTGGTACGGATGAAGCACGTACGAGCGGATTTGGGCGCCCCACTCGGCCGCCTTTTTTATTTTTTTGGTTTTCGCCAGTTCCGCTTCTTCTTTTTTTAATTGAAGCACGTGAAGTTTTGACGCTAAAATCTGCATTGCTTTTTCCCTGTTTTGCTGCTGGGAACGTTCTGTCTGAACCGCCACGGCGATTCCCGTCGGCAAATGCGTAATTCTTACCGCCGTTTCCCTTTTATTAACATTCTGCCCGCCGGCTCCGGAAGAACGGAATAAATCGATTCTTAAATCATCCGGTTTTATTTCAATGTCTTTCGCTTCTATTTCCGGTAGCACTTCCAGCGCGGCAAAAGATGTGTGGCGCAGTTTTGTCGGCGAAAACGGCGAGATTCTCACCAGACGATGCACGCCGGCTTCATTTTTTAAATATCCATAAGCGTAAGAACCATTAACTTCCAAAGTGACGCTTTTTATCCCGCCCTCTTCGCCAAGCGACTCATGTAAAACATTCGCATCCCAGCCGCGCGATTCCACAAATCGACTGTACATTCTAAAAAGCATACTCGCCCAGTCCTGCGCGTCGCGGCCGCCAACGCCGGAAGAAATGGTGATAATGGCGTTGTTTTTGTCGTATTTTCCGCCAAGAAAAACCTTGAGCTCGTGTTTTTTAAACCGCGCCTCAAAAGCAGTAAGTTTTTCCGAGACCTCTTTAAGAAGTTTCTCGTCGTTTTCTTTTTCGGCAATATCCAAAAGTTCAATCAAGTCCTGCGCTTCAGTTTCAAAATCGCTTTGGGTTTTAATTTCTTTTTCAAGCTCGGCGATTTCTTTTGAAACCACCCTTGCATTATCCTGGTCTTTCCAAAAATCCGGCTGCTCGCTTTGTGTTTTTAGTTTTTCGATTTGCGCTTTCTTCCCGGGCAAGTCAAAGCCGGTCCGCGGTGAAGCGGCTCCGGTTAAGTAATTCTTGAATTTTATCTCTCAAATTTTCTATCATAGTTTGATTATTTTATCATAAAATACTAAAATATTCAAATAAAAAAGTGTTGCTTTAAAAATGGAGGCGGGTCGTGGATTATCAGCTGCTTTGCCCTGAATGCAAGAAAGAACCTTCACAAGGAACTTTACTTTTTATTCCTTCATGGTCTATACGTCGC
>CAZLYJ010000044.1:0-2018 GCA_964563845.1 uncultured Candidatus Saccharibacteria bacterium
TTTTTGTTCTCTTGTAATCGCCATTTTATTAAACAAAAACGGACTTTCGTCCGCAGAAAAATAGCAAAAAAGCCAATTTCCTCGACGGGACTTAATCATTTGCCCGTTGTCTACGGAATATAAGTAGCTTATCAAATATTAAAAGGGGCGTCAAGTGCCCCTTAAATTCTACCAAATTAATCCTATCCATTTGTTCAAAATGACCACATAATGACCAATATTTGCCATCCAAAGAATAAGCAAAACTAACGGCCAAAAAAACATTGTGATCAGATAAAGAAAAAATCCAATGGGATCAAGACTGTTTGATATAAAGATTGCGCCTTCTGGTTGATGAAATCCCATTACATTATTATAATCTGCAATCGTACGAATAAAATTTGTGACCGATGTTTGTTTGGCTTTTGGGTCAAATGAATACATCAGGAGATAACCAAAATCCAGATAAGCAATGACGACAATAACAATTAAAACCACTTTTAACGCTTTTGTCACGGTTTTCTCCTGTTTTTATTTAAAAAATTCAAAGATCTGATTTAGTTTTAATACCTTATACCAAAACACAATAATTGTCAATCCCTTATTCGCGCGAATAAGGGAGTACAAGCGGAACAAAAACGAAGCCGGGAAATTCTTTTTTTGAAAATTTATTTTTATCAGTTTTAATATAAAGCCAGATGCTTTCTTTAACTGGCGCCACTAAGCGGCCGCCGATTCTCAGTTCTTTAAGCCACGCTTGAGGAATTTCTTTTCCCGAGGCCGCGGCAATAATTCTATCAAACGGCGCGTGACGCTTCAGTCCCAAAGTCGCGTCGCCGCCGATAGTTTTGACAATGCCATTTTTGATAAAACCATATTTAGCAATATTTTTTCTTCCAAAACGAAAAATTTCCGGAATTCTTTCTACAGCAAAAACTTTTCCTGACTTGCCGACTATTTCCGCTAAAATCACCGTTTGCCATCCCGAACCAAAACCAATTTCAAAAATTTTATTTCCCGGCTCCGGCTGTAATAATTCCAGCATAAAAACCACTGTCATCGGCTGGGAAATCGTCTGGCCTTCCCCTATCGGCAGTGGTTCATTAATATAGGCCATTTTTTCCAAGTTATCCGGCACACCCCGCAGCAGATGCTTCGCATCGCTACGGGGCAAGAAATCTCTGCGGTCAATTTTTTTAAACGCCTCAATAATCCGCGGAGTTTTTAAAACGCCTTGTTTTATTAAATTAGAAACAAGCGCATTCATGTTTTGACTCCCACTCATATTAATTCCGAGTTTATCAAAAAATAATTTTTTTAGCATCGCTTTAATAATACTGATTTTAAAAGAAAAAATAAAAAGGGATTTTGCCCTTTTATTCTAATCCAAGTTTTTTCAGAGAAATACCACCGACAATTTCATCGTTTAACATTCCGCGAATAATAGCGAGCCGACGGGGATATTTTATTTTAATTTCTTCGGGGATATCCCATTTTTTTAAAACTTCTACCATAGCGGAAAAATACGTGTTGCCGCCGAACACCAGGTCAAATGCTTTTTTGTGCTTGATATAAACATTAGCGTTCAAAATACCATCACTGTCGCAAAGCTTTTTTAAAAATTGCAATTGCTCTTCCGGCTCATAATTTCCAAAAATTACATGGAAGGCCTCGTGCATTTTTATCAAAACGTTTTCAATAACCAATTTTTCTTTCAGCCACTTGTAAATTATTCTGTACTTTTCACCCCGATATTTCTTTGTCATTCTTGATGTAGGTATGGGGTGATGCCTATCTGAATGTCTTTTTCTTTCATCTTTTATCTGGTCTTTTAATCGCCCCAAGCGGCCTCCGATGCTTTATTTTATAAATAAAAAGAACTCTATATTATTTACTTATCATATCAAAAATTTTTTGGCAAATATTTTTTATAAATGAAAATACTACTACTTGCGTGTTTTTATTTTATCTAATAAACTAAGGGTATTAGTTTTTTTACAACTACATATCAAAATGAGGAGAAAAAGATGAACCGAGTG
>CAZLYJ010000045.1:0-1816 GCA_964563845.1 uncultured Candidatus Saccharibacteria bacterium
TTTTGTCCGCATAACGTATCTCGAGAGATATTGTGCGGTCAATTTTAAAATCCCCACAAGGGGATTTTTTGAATTTTCATTATTTTTTATTTCTTGGGCCGCATTAAATCTTCTAGAAGAAAAGCTCTATAAAACCGAGTTTGATCACTTGGATCAAGAACGCTAAAAGCTATGCCCGGTCCCTCTCTACCATCAAAAAGTCGAACTTGTCCATCGCGTATTAACAATCTGGAATAAGACACTGGCGGAGTCCAGACGTTATTTTCTTGTTTCAGAACCAGTATTGCTGAACGGAAATTATAAAATCTGGTGTCATAGCTCCTTCCAATGTTTACAACTTTCATAAAAACTTCCCACTCATAATTATTATCCTTATTGGGGAACCAGATGGTAACAGCATAACCGCGCAAAATGTTTGTGGTGTCAGGAATTTTATGGACCTTACCTAAAAGTGGTTCCAACCCTTGATCATCCGTTTCTATCACTGGCCAATTTTCCGCTTGTTCCATAACCGCAATATAATCTTCTTCCGCTCCAGTCATATTTTCCGCCGGCCAGGCTTTTTCCACTCTGCTAATAAAAAATCCACTAAACACGGAAATTACAACAACGAAAAACCACCAATACCACACGGTCTTAAACGTGGCTCTGACGCCGGCCAAACTAAACGATAGTAATATGGCAAATATAATTAGTCCGGACAGAAAAGCTGGCATGAAAAATTCTTTGCCTTGTTCCCATCGTATCAAGACGATCAATAAAGCCAATATCAATCCGCCGGCAAAAGAACCTAAAATAAGCTGTTTTGACACGCTCATTTATCCCTCTTTTCTTTGTTAACGAACTAAAAAACGAAAAATATGCTTTCAAGATTAAAACAATATCATTGTATTGTCAAATAGTAATTTTTGGAGTTAAACTATAAATCTAAATGAAAATAAAGAAATAAATTAAATAAAGAAATCTACGTGTTCCGCGACGATCGTTTGAGAATACGTAGATTTAAAAAATTAAGAAATTTTAAAATCCCCGCGCGGGGATTTTTGTTTCAAGGCCTTAAATCTTTTAAAAGAAAGTTTCTTATCGTCACGGGATTATGAGTATCGTCTTTGTTGAACAATCTAAACGCAATAGTTTTTTCGCCGTCATTAATCGCGTTATCATATGCCACAAGATAATTACCTGTTATCCAAACGTTGTTTTCCGTCTTTAGTGCCGCTGCCAGCGAATTGCCTAATTCTCCGTATCTATTTTCATAAAGTGCCTTAGCAAATATTTCAAGAGCAAAATCATCGTCTTTATTCACAAACCACGCGGATACCATTATATAATTAGAATCTTCTAAATTCCGATGAATCTTATACAAAATGCCTTTGACATAAAAATTTTTTTCTACCGGCCAATTTTCCGCTTGTTCCATAACCGCAATATAATCTTCCTGAATTTGAATCGGATTTTCCGCCGACCAAGCTCTGTTAATCTTAAGGGAAACAATAATAAATATAAGCAGTATAAAGCAAATAAAAAAGACGCGAGTAAAAAAGATGGCAAGGAGATTAAAAGAAATAACCTTTGGTGGGCGTCTAGAGCACAGATAAGAAATTAAAACGCCGGTGCCAAATCCGACTAAGCCAACTAAAAGTGCGGGTTTAAAAACAAAAAGTTTATTATCTAATAATCGAGGAATAATAGTAAGAATAATTGTAGACGCAAGTCCAAAATATAATCCAAACCAAATTCTTTTGCTCATTTATTACCCCCTTCTTTGTTAACGAACTAAAAAACGCAAAATGTGCTTTCAAGATTAAAATAAAAT
>CAZLYJ010000046.1:0-1671 GCA_964563845.1 uncultured Candidatus Saccharibacteria bacterium
TTACAATTTGTCTTTTCCCAATAATCAATTAACCAGCCAACAAAAAGAATGGATTATAGAGGGTAGCATTTTGGAAGATACGGCACCAAGATGGATAAATCATTTTTACGACCCTATTCGCCAAGAAGGTTGGACAGGAGAAAAAGCCGGCAGAATTTCTCCTTCAGCTATGGTTTCTTTGGCAACTACGGGATTATTAACAGAAAATCCGATTTCAGCTGTTCAATGGGTAAATAATTTTTTGATTCAACAGAGATATTCTTTTTATGGCGGAGACCGCACCTGGAAAAAAGGTTTGGAATATTACGCCAATGGAAACAAAGAAGAATCCTATAAAACACTTGGCCATATTTTGCATCTTTTAGAAGATCAGTCGGTGCCGGACCACACAAGAAACGACACTCATGCTCATGAATTGGAAAAATTAACCGGAGATTACGGTTCTCCTTACGAAGAATATTTAAAAAAATATAATCGCCAGAAAATTGAAGAATTAAATCTTCCTAATAATTTAAAAACAGAAAATAAACAGCCGATTGTAAAGCAATCTATCGAAGATTATCTGATTTCTTTGGCAACTTATTCCAATAATTATTTTTTCTCAAAAGACACCATAAACGACCCTAAATATCAAAATCCGAAAATTATCAGAGATGATGGAAATTTTGGATATGGGATTGATGAAAATGGAAATAATTTTATATTAGTAAGAAAAGTTGAAACAAAAACAAATAAATTTTTTGTTTTAGATCAAAATGACGATGATATTGTTAATATTTATTTCTCCCGTCTTTCCCGTCAAGTAGTTCTTCACGGCGCCGGAGCGATTAATTTATTTCGCAAACAATCTGAAGATGCTGTTGTAAATAAAGAATATCCGGTTCATTTAGTCAGATATGACGTTTCGGGATTTACTATTCCCGTATTTTCGGCAGTAGGTGCTTTCTATAAAGTCGGTTCGTTTTTTGGGGAAGTGGTTGACGGCATTCAGTCATTTTTTATTCAAGTTAGCGATTCCGTTTCCGGTGTTTTTGAAAACAACCAGGGCTTTCAATCAACCGGAGAAACGGATTTAATCCAAAATTCAAATCAAATCAATCAAAATCAAAACAATCAGCAAATTTCTCAGTTGCCGATTAAACAGTGTTCTTTCGCTTCTTCCCAATCACCTTCTCGTCAAAAAGTGATTATTAACGAAGTTGCTTGGATGGGAAGCGTGAACAGCGCCGATGACGAATGGATTGAGTTGAAAAATGTTTCTGCCGGCGAAGCGAATTTGGCGAGTTATCAATTAGTTGACCAAGCGGAGCAAATTAGAATTGTTTTTGACGGCGGCGATAAAATTTCACCAAACGGTTTTTATCTTTTGGAAAGAACGGACGATAATTCAGCGTTAAATGTTAAGGCTGATAAAATTTATTCCGGCGCGCTCGCCAATTCCAATGAAGGATTGCGGCTTTTTGACGGAAATTGCAATTTAATTGACGAAGTTTTGGCCAGCCCAAATTGGCCGGCCGGCGATAATGAAACAAAAAAGACGGCGGAACGAAGCGGTGATTTAAGTTGGCATACTTCAAGCGTTGTTGGTGGCACGCCGAAAAAAGAAAATTCAACGCCGCTCGCCGAAGAAATTAAACAACAGATTCAGCCGGAAGAAAAAGATAATGAAAT
>CAZLYJ010000047.1:0-1661 GCA_964563845.1 uncultured Candidatus Saccharibacteria bacterium
TTAATAAAAATTTTTTTGCTGATTTTGCCTTGAGAGACCCGGGCCTCCGCAGACGTCAGGAGTCCAGTCGGGATTTCGAATTTCTCAAACAGCGGCTGAATTTTTTCATAATGCTGGCGGCTTAAAATTTCTGTCGGCGCCATAAAAGCGGCTTGATATCCGTTTAGCGCAGTAAGATACGCCGCCATGGCGGCAACAATGGTTTTGCCGCTGCCGACATCGCCTTCCAAAAGCCGGTTCATCGGCTTTGGCCCCTCAATATCTTTGATTATTTGCCATGAGGCCCTTTTTTGGTCATCGGTCAACTTGTAGGGCAGAGAATCAACGAATTTTTTGGCGGCTTTTTCGTCAAATTTGACAGACGGAGATGTTTTTTGCCGCAGTTTCAATCTTTCAAGTCTCATGAATAGCTGTAAAATAAAAAGCTCTTCAAAAGCGAAGCGTTTTCTGGCCAATTCGGCATCTCCCATCTTGTTAGGAAAATGGATTTGGGACAGGGCGTGAACCAAGTTTGGGAGATGATAATTTTTTCTTATTTCATCCGGCAAAACATCCGGTAATTGGTTTGCAAATTTTAAAATTGGTTTTATGGCAAAACGCAGCCAGCGCGAAGTGATGCCGGACGTTTCCGGATAAACCGGAACCAAGCGTCCCGTGTGAAGCGATTCTTTTTTATTTTTCTGTTCCCCGTAGCCCACTATTTCATAGGCGGGATTTGAAAAACAGAGCCGATTCCTGTTTAGGACGACTTTGCCGGAAAGATTAATCAAGCGGCCCAGCTTGAATTGGTTGGTCAGATAGGGCTGATTGAACCAGATGGCTTTTATGGCGCCGCTACTGTCTTCAACGACTATTTCCGTTAAAGTCATATGCCGCCTGAAAATCCGGATATTTTTGGAATTTAAAATTGTTCCGCGGATCGTGGCTTGTTCGTTTGGTTTGACATCTTTAATCGGGGTAAACTCCGAAAAATCCTCATAGCGGTAAGGAAAATGATAAAGCAAGTCGTGGATCGTCTTTATTTTCAATTTAACGAGTTTTTTAACGGCAGCCGGATTGAAATATTTTATATTTTCAATTGAAGCGTCTAAAATTGAAGTCATGACGCCCTCGAGAGGAATCGAACCCCTATCACGGGAACCGCAATCCCGTGTCCTGTCCATTGAACGACGAGGGCTAATTAAAAAACGTGGCTATATTTTACCACGTTTTTTAAATTTCCGCCATTAAATAAAAAACTAAAAAAATCTTTTCCTCAGTAAATCTACAAGCGATTGTTCTTCTTCGTTTTCCGGCAGGTATCTTAAAAGAATTTTTCTTATTTGCAATTCGTCGCTATTGCGGAAGGGAATGGTTAAAAGAGGCGTGAAGTGGCGTTTGTAATGGAAAGCCAGTTCGGCGTGATCGGAAAAAATCCAAAATGATTCAAAATTGTCATAAAGATAAATTTTTGATCCGATACATAGCCCTTCGCCGTCAAGCCGAAAATCAAGAAGTTCCAGTTTTTTATTTTTTGACGAATATATTATTAGCGCGGCCAGCGCGACAATGATTATAAAAAGATAATTTTTTAGGATAATTGAAAAAACCACAATTGCTAAACCAAAAATTGAAAGCGCCCAGTACCACTCGTCGCTTTTAGGCGAAAAATTCGGCTCTTC